>DASQUF010000132.1:0-3779 GCA_035641435.1 Propionibacteriaceae bacterium
CCTCCGACAATACGTGACTAAATGGTCACATGTCAAGGTACAGCCGGGAATGCAAGGATCAGTGCACCGTGACGCCCGAGGAGCCGAAGCCGATGGAGAGCACCGCGCCGTCCCCGCAGCCCGACCTGACGATCGTCTCCAGCCGGGTCTACCGGGGCCCGAACGTCTGGCACTACGAGCCGGCGATCCAGCTCGTGGTCGACCTGGGGGTGCTGGAGGACTTCCCCACCGACAAGCTGCCCGGCTTTGCCGACGCGCTGGTCGAGCGGCTGCCCGGTCTGGCCAACCACACGTGCAGCCGCGGCCGCCGTGGCGGTTTCGTGGAGCGGCTGCACGAGGGCACCTGGGTCGGTCACGTCGCCGAGCACGTGGCCCTGCAGCTGCAGCAGGCCGTCGGCCACGACATGCGGCGCGGCAAGACCCGCCAGGTGAAGGGCGTCCGCGGTCGGTACAACGTGATCTACGCCTACTACGACGAGTCGGTCGGCCTGGCCGCCGGCGAGCTGGCCGTCCGGCTGGTCAACGACCTGATCCGCCACGACCCCGAGTTCGACTTCGAGGCGGCCCTCGAGCGCTTCATCGTCCGCGGTGAGCGGACGGCGTTCGGTCCCTCGACCCAGGCGATCGTCGAGGAGGCGGTGAGCCGCGATATCCCGTACCTGCGGCTGAACGCCGCCTCGCTCGTCCAGCTCGGCCAAGGTGTACACGCTAAGCGGATCCGGGCCACCATGACCTCGCAGACCTCCTCGGTCGCGGTCGACATCGCCGGCAACAAGGAGCTCACGCTCAACCTGCTGGCCGCCGCCGGTCTGCCGGTGCCCCGGTCGGAGTCAGTGCGAGTGCTCGACGACGCCGTGCGCCTGGCCAACCGGATCGGATACCCCGTGGTGCTCAAGCCACTGGACGGCAACCATGGCCGTGGGGTGATGCTCGACCTGCGCAGCGACGATGACGTCCGCTCCGCGTTCCCCGTCGCCAAGGAGGAGTCGCGCAACGGGCTGGTCATCGTCGAGACGTTCGTTACCGGCCGGGACTACCGCTGCCTGGTGATCGACGGGCGGATCGCCGCGATCGCCGAACGGGTACCGGCGCACGTGGTCGGCGACGGCACGGCCACGGTCGCGGAGCTGGTCGAGCGGACCAACGCCGACCCGCGCCGCGGGGTCGGCCACGAGAAGGTGCTGACCCGGATCAAGGTGGACCAGGCGGCCGTCGACCTGGTCAGCACGCAGGGGTTGGCGATGGACGACGTCCCGCCCGCGGGGACGATGGTCAAGCTCACCCTGACCGGCAACATGTCCACCGGCGGGATCTCCATCGACCGGACCATGGAGGCCCACCCGGAGAACATCGAGATCGCCGAAGAGGCGGCCCGGGTGGTCGGGCTGGACATCGCCGGGATCGACTTCATCGCCCCGGACATCACCCAGCCGGTACGCGAGACCGGCGGCGGGATCTGTGAGGTGAACGCGGCGCCCGGCTTCCGGATGCACACCCATCCGACGGTGGGCGACCCGCAGTACGTGGCCAAGCCGGTGGTGGACATGCTGTTCCCGCCCGGTACGCCGAGCCGGATCCCCATCGTCGCCGTCACCGGCACCAACGGCAAGACCACCACCTCGCGAATGATCGCCCACATCTTCAAGGGCATCGGCCGCAAGGTCGGGATGACCTCGACCGACGGCGTGGTCGTCGACGAGCGACTGATCATCCGCTCCGACGCGTCCGGGCCGCGTTCGGCCAAGATGGTGCTGCAGAACCCACGGGTCGACTTCGCGGTGTTCGAGGTGGCCCGCGGCGGGATCCTCCGGGAGGGCCTCGGGTACGAGCGCAACGACGTGGGCGTGGTGCTCAACGTCCAGCCCGACCACCTCGGGCTGCGTGGGGTGGACACGCTGGAGCAGCTGGCCGACGTCAAGGCCGTCGTCGTGGAGGCGGTGCCGCGGAACGGCTTCGCGGTGCTCAACGCCGACGACCCGTTGGTCCGGGCGATGCGCAAGCGCTGCTCCGGACGGATCTCCTGGTTCACCATGGCCGAGCCCGGCAGCGAGATCCGGGATATGGTCGACGACCACTGCCGTCGCGGCGGCCGGGCGGTGGTGCTGGAGCACAGCGACCTGGGCGACATGATCCAGATCTTGCAGGGCCGGCGCTCGATGCAGCTGGCCTGGACCCACCTGCTGCCGGCGACCTTCGGCGGCCGAGCCACGATGAACGTGCAGAACGCCCTGGCCGCGGCGGCCGCGGCGTTCGCGGCCGGAGCCTCGCTGCACGACATCCGGCAGGGTCTGCGGTCGTTCTCCACCAACTACTACCTGGCGCCTGGACGGCTGAACGAGGTCAGCGTCAGCGGCCGCACGGTGATCATCGACTACGCGCATAACGTGCCGGGCCTGCAGATGCTCGGCGACTTCGTGGACAAGACCGCCGAGGCGTTGGACGCGACCAACGACCTCGGCCATGTCTCCCGGATCGGCGTGGTATCCACCGCCGGAGATCGCCGCGACAGCGATATGACCGAGCTCGGTGCGGTAGCGGCCCGGCACTTCGACGTGGTGATCGTCCGGGAGGACACCACCCTGCGAGGCCGGGCCCGAGGTGAGGTCGCCGAGCTGGTCGCGGCCGGCGTACGCCAGGGCATGGCCGACGGTGCCCGGTGCAAGCAGGTGGAGATCGTCCTGGACGAGCTGGCCAGCACCCGGCACGCGATGGCCCGGTCCAACCCCGGTGACCTGGTGGTGATCTGCGTGGACCAGCACGCCGCCGTGATGGCCGAGCTGGAGTCGTACGGGCACCAGGCCCAGCCCGGCGCCCACCGGCCGACCAGCGAGCTTGCCAACGCTGTCAGCGACCCGGACTTCGCCCCCGTTCCCGCTGGCTGATCCCCAAGCCGTCCGAGATCTGACGCCTCGGTCTCTCTGTACGGGCCAGAGATCGTTGCTACGGATAGTGCATCACCGAGGACTTCGGTGACATCGGGTGTCACCTGCTCATCGACTAGGCCGGTCCGGTCTACGAGAGCCGGTACTCCGGTCCAGACCCGCTGCCGGCCTTCGGACCGCGCCCGGTCGGACCGCGCCCGTCGATCGTGACCGGGGCTCACATCGGCGGCTGGAACTCCGGCAACATCGGCGTCGTCCTGTTCGGCGACCAGACCAGCGTCCAACCCAACGCGGCCGCCGGCGGCCAGTGCTGGTCCGGGTGCTCGCCGCGCTCGCCCGGACCACCGATCGCGATCCCCAGGGCACCACGAACTACCTCAATCCGGTCGACGGCAGCACGAAAAACGTCCGAACCCTCGCCGGCCACCGCGACTGGGCGGCCACCGAGTGTCCGGGCAACGCTTTCTACCCGACCCTCCCCAGCTGCGCGAGGAAGTCGCCGCCGCCCTCTGACTTCGGTTCGCAGAATCTCCCTCCAGTGCGACCCGGGTCGCGCTGGCTCCGCGGGACCGGCTCCTTACCTGCCGTCTGGAGGGAGATTCTGCGAATCAGGGTGTTGGCGCCGCAACTGACCCTTCCCGCCCAGCTGCCAGTGTCAAGTGGGCCAGGGCTCAACCGGGTTCTGACGACTCGGCGGCGCTGGCGCGGCGAACCTTGGCGCGCAGCTGCTCGGCCGTGTCGGGGGTCGCGCCGTGTTCGTCCAGCCATGCATCGACCTGGTCGCGGTCCTGGTGGGTCATCACGGCTACCACGTCGCCGTCGGTCGCCTGGTCCACCAGCGACGCCAGGCCGGCGACCTCGGTGTCGTGCTCGGGCATGGAGTTCCTTCCGGCGTGG
>DASQUF010000133.1:0-2632 GCA_035641435.1 Propionibacteriaceae bacterium
GCCGAACGCCAGCCAGACCAGCAGCGATACCAAGGCGCCCGTTTCCTCGACGAAGGGCGCCAGGGGCTCGCCGCGCCGGCCCCCTACCGTGCCGAACGCAAGGCCGCCGACGAAAGCGGCGATGAAACCGTTGCCGTGCAGCGCCACCCCGGACGCATAGGCGCACACCGCAAGGCCCAGCACCGCCGGGCCGGCGAAGCCTTCCGCGGCCCAGCCACGACCGCGCGCCGCCTTCACCAGCAGGCCACCGGTGCCGCCCACGGCCCCGCCCACCAGAATGCCCAGAACGAGCTCGGCAACGGCCGCGGCTGGGCCGTGGCCGGCGAGTTCGCCTCCCGCTGCCGCTCCCGCCAGCGCGACGAGGACAACGGGCGTGGCAATCCCGTCGTTGAGGCCGCTTTCGACGTTGATCAGGCGGCGGATCCTCGCTGGTACCGCCGGGTTGGTCATCATGCCCGCGCCCAGTGCGGCGTCAGTCGGCGCCAGCGCTGCGCCCACCAGCAGCGCCAGCCAGATGTTGTCGCCGTCGAAGAGGACAAACGCCAGCAGTGTTCCCAGGCCGATCGTCAGCGGGAGCGCTACCCCGAGCAGCCTCAGGTATACGCGCGCGTCTGCCCGCAGTTCGTGCAGCCCGACCCGCGATGCGTCCGAGAACAGGACCAAGGCGAGGGTGAGCTCCGCTAGCCCCTTGATCATTTCATTGCTAGGCGCGGAGCTGAGGACAGCCAGCGGCCCGTGGGTGAGCAGCAGTCCGGCGACGACAAACGTGATCGGGCCGGTGACGTCGAAGTGTTCCAGCCGGGCTGACAGCGTGCCCCATCCGAATACCAGCGCCGCGACGATAGCCAGGTCAGAAACGCTCATGCTGGTACCCAGCGGTCCGCGCTCACCTCAGGGGTGTTGCGCCCCAGGCGGCCAGATCGGCCACGACACTCCCCTCCTCGTTGCCGTCCGGCCCTTGGCAGCGCCGCCTCGATCCGGGCCGTCACCCTCACCGGCCAGCAACACGATCCGCGTCCGCTGCGGCGGCGCGCCGACGGATCGCCTTACGGATTTCGGAGACGACGATGATCGACAGCGCCGCGCCCGTACAGATGAGCCATTGCTGGATGTCGAGGCTGGTCGTCTCGAGAAGTTTCTGCAGCGGCTCGAGGACGGTGGCCAGGATGAGCGTCAGGACCGACACCCCAGTGGCGATGTTGAAGGTCTTGTCGGAGAACGTGTCGAGGCTGAATACCGTCCGCCGTTCGTCTTTGGTGGCGATCGAGAAGAACAGGGCGTACAGCGAGAACGTGACGACGCCCATGGTGTGGGCGATCGCCGGGGTGCGATTCTGCTCGGCCCAGCTGAGGACCCCGAGCGTGCCGGCGCCCATGAGCAGCCCGGCCGTGATGAGCCACACGAACAGCCCTCGGGGCAGGATGGGCTGGTCGGGCTGGCGAGGTTTGCGGTCCATCAGGCCGGCGGCGGGCTGGCCGTAGCCGAGCCCGATGGCCTGGAAGAGCAGGGTGGTGAAGTTGATCCACAGCGTCTGCAGCGGCAGGAACGGGACGCCGCCGGTGATGTTGAAGATGCTGGCGCCGAGGAAGGAGATGATGAAACCGAACAGGCAGCCCATCTGGAACCGGATGTACTTGACCAAGTTGTCGTAGAGCCCGCGGCCGAGTTCCACCGCCTTGACGATCGTGGAGAAGTTGTCGTCGGTGAGGATCATTACCGCGGCTTCCTTGGTCACCTCGGTCCCGGAGATCCCCATCGCGATCCCGATGTCGGCCTTCTTCAGCGCGGGAGCGTCGTTCACCCCGTCGCCGGTCATGGCCACGATCTGGCCCCGCTTCTTGAGCACGTCCACCAGGCGGACCTTGTGCTCGGGCGTGACCCGGGCGATCACCCCGACTTCGTCGATCGCGCCCAGCGCCTCGGCGTCGCTCATCGACTCGAACTCGGCCCCGGTGATCACCTTGCCGTCGATGCCGAGCTGCCCGGCGATCGAAGCCGCGGTGACCGCGTGGTCGCCAGTGATCATCCGGACCCTGATGCCCGCGGCCTTGGCCGTCGCGATGGACGCCTTGGCCGTGGGCCGCGGCGGGTCCACGATCCCGACCAGGGCGAGCATCTCCAGGCCATCCACCAGCGGGAGCAGGTCAGCGCGGGGGTCGAAGGTAGCCGGGTCGAAGTCCTTGCGGGCGGTGGCCAGCACCCGCAGGCCCTGCTCACCGAGTCGCTGGTTCTCCGCCAGGTAACGCTGCTTGAAGTCGCCGTCGGCCGGCACCGGCCCCGCGTCGGCGTCGAAGACCGTTGCGGCGCGGGAGAGCAGCTGGTCGGGTGCGCCCTTGACGAAGCAGCGGACCACCGGCGTCCCCGATTCGTCGGTCATCTGGTGGAAAGTGGCCATCAGCTTGTAGGCGGCGTCAAAGGGGAGCTCGGCGAGCCGTGGGTAGGCCTGCCTGGTTGAGGCGGCGTCCACGCCGCCTTTGGCGGCCAGCGCGACCAGCGCGCCCTCGGTCGGGTCGCCGATCATTTCGCCGTCGGACAGGACCGCGTCCGACGCCAGCACCATCGGCATCAGGAACTGGTCCAGCGGGATCTCGGTCTGCCCAGCCACCCTGGTGATCTGTCCGTCGGTCGAATA
>DASQUF010000134.1:0-3115 GCA_035641435.1 Propionibacteriaceae bacterium
GGGCGTTCCGGATGGGCCCGTACGCACCCCTGCCCTCAATGGGCCTCCTGTGGCACCCTAGGCGCGCGGCCGTTTCGCCCGTAAACCCGGGAAACCGGCACTCAACCCAGCAAGTTTCGCAGGCTCAGTGCCAGTTTCCCACCAGGTGTACCCGGGAAATTGCGGAGGGGCGGCCGGCGCCACCCGTCTCCGCTCGTCATCGGCCTAACCATAGGTGTCGCGGGGCCCCCGACCGTCGCGGACGGTGCGGCGGCCCTTCTTCCACGACGGCGCGTCCGGCCCGAGGATGGCGACCCGGGTGATCGTGCCATCGCCGAGGTGCTCGTTGAGCAGGGCGACCAGCTGCGGCGCCATCATCCGCAGCTGGGTGGCCCACGCCGTCGAGTCGGTGCGCACGGTGAGCACCGAGTCCGCGTACGCCTCGGGCCGGCTGTGCGCCGCGTTGATGGGTCCGACCAGCAGCGGCCAGCGGGCCATCAGAGTGTGGACGTTGATGTCGGTGGACCAGCCCTTGGCGCGCACCAGGTCCTCGACCGCGGCGGAGAGGAGCTTGGGATCGCGGTCGTCGGGTCGGGCGCCGGAAACCTGCGGGTCGACCGAGCTGCGCTGGCCCGGCGTACGTCGCCGGCGCCGGGAACCCACCGAGCGGGCCACGGTGCGGGCCAGGTTGAGCCCGGTCGGGTCGTGCGGCGGCTCGGGCTCCGGGGGGCGGTGATCGGCCTCGTCCGGTTCGGGCAGCTCGGTCATTCCGGGGTCACCTCGCCGCCGGCCACGGTGAAGCGGCGGCCCTGCAGCTGCTCCGGGACGTCGGCGCCAACCGCGGCGGTGACCAGCACCTGTTCGGCGCCGCTCACCCCGGCGGCCAGCCGCTCCCGCCGGGTGGTGTCGAGCTCGGCGAACACGTCGTCCAGGATCAGCACCGGCTCGACCCCATCGGCGCGAAGCAGCGCGAAGCTGCCCAGCTTCAGGGCCAGCGCAAAGGACCACGACTCGCCGTGGCTGGCGTAACCCTTGGCCGGCAGCAGGCCCAGGCTGAGGACCAGGTCGTCGCGGTGCGGCCCGACCAGCGAGACGCCGCGCTGGATCTCGTCGGATCGCCGCTCGAGCATGGTGGCACTCAAGAGTTCGGTGAGCTCTTCACGGGCGGTCTGGTCGGTGAGCGGGATCGACGCCTTGTACTCCACCGTCGCGTCGTTGTTGGTCGGGGCGATGTCGGCGTAGGCCTTGGCCACGTGCGGCGCGAGGTCGGCCAGCGTGCTCAGCCGAGCGGCCATCAGCTCTCCACCCGCCGCGGCCAGATGACTGTCCCAGACGTCCAGGGTGCTGCCGACATCGGCGCCAGCGCTACTGCCGCGCAGACGTCCGGCCAGCGACTTGAGCAGCGTGTTGCGCTGGCGGAGCACCCGGTCGTAGTCAGCCCGGGTCCCGGCAAGCCGGGGCCAACGGGCCACGATCAGCTCGTCGAGGAAGCGGCGGCGTTCGCTCGGGTCGCCCTTGACCAGAGCCAGGTCCTCCGGCGCGAACAGCACGGTGCGGAGTATTCCGACCAGCTCGCGCGGCCGCTTCAGCGGCGAGCGGTTGAGCCGGGCCCGGTTGGCCGAGCCCGGGGTGATCTCCACCTCCACCTGCAGCTGCCGGGGGTCATCCAGCCCGGCGGTCACCCGGGCTCGGACGATCGCGCGCTCGGCGCCGACCCGGACCAGCGGCTGGTCGGCGGCCACCCGATGCGAGCTGAGGGTGGACAGGTAGGCCACGGCCTCGACCAGGTTGGTCTTGCCCTGCCCGTTGGCGCCGATGAAGACGGCAACGCCTGGGCCCAGCGCGACGTCGACGGCGGCGTACGACCGAAAGTCGGCCAGCTGCAGGTGGTCGACGAACACCAGGCACCTCTCGCCGGACGATCGTGTGGGATCGCACTGGGACTACCCAGCACGATCCCACACGGTATGCGCTAGTTGGTGCCGGGCGTGGCCTGCACCTTGTCGGCCTTCTCGGCACCGGCCTCCAGCTCCAGGCCGGCCGGCAGCTCCTTGTGACCGCCGAACTGCTGCCGCATCGCCGACAGCACCTGGTTGGCGAACTTGTCCTCGTCGCGGGAGGCGAACCGCTCGAACAGCGACGCGGCCAGCACCGGGGCCGGTACGCCGATGTCGACCGCCGCCTTCACCGTCCAGCGACCCTCGCCGGAGTCCGAGACCCGGCCGGCGAGCCCCTCCATCGTCGGGTTCTCCTGCAGCGCGGCCGCGGTCAGGTCGAGCAGCCAGGACGATACGACCGAACCGCGGCGCCACAGCTCGGTGACCTTGGCGGTGTCGATGTCGAACTGGTAGAACTCCGGCTCCTCCATCGGCGCCACCTCGGCCGAGTGCTCGGCAGCCAGGATGCCGACGTCGGCCTTGTCCAGGATGTTCAAGCCCTCGGCGAAGGCGGCCATCATGCCGTACTCGATGCCGTTGTGCACCATCTTCACGAAGTGCCCGGCGCCGGACGGTCCACAGTGCAGGTAGCCCTGCTCCTCCGGTGCCAGCTCACCGCTGCGGCCCGGCGTCCGCTCGATCTCCCCGGTCCCCGGAGCAATCGTCTTGAGGATCGGCTCGATGGTCTTGATCGCAACCTCGTCGCCGCCGACCATCAGGCAGTAGCCGCGCTCGAGGCCGAACACGCCACCGCTGGTGCCGACGTCGACGTAATGGATGCCCTGCTCACGCAGCTTGCGGGCCCGGCGTACGTCGTCGCGGTAGTTGGAGTTGCCGCCGTCGATGATGATGTCGCCCTCATCGAGGAGCGTGGCGACCTGGTCGACGATGCGCCCGGTGATACCGGCGGGGATCATCACCCAGACGACCCGCGGCTTCTCCAGCTTGCTGGCGAACTCCTCCATCGTCGCGCCGCCGGTGGCGCCCTCGCCTTCGAGCTCCTTGATCGACTCGGGATTGACGTCGAAGACCACGCACTCGTGCCCGTTGCGCATCAGGCGCCGTACGATGTTGGCGCCCATCCGACCAAGCCCGACCATTCCCAGCTGCATGACAAGCTCCTGATCTTCGGTGACTCGTGGCGGTTGTCGTCAACCTAACAGAGCGATTACGAGCCCGGACAGGGCTCGCAACGGAGT
>DASQUF010000135.1:0-12577 GCA_035641435.1 Propionibacteriaceae bacterium
TCTCCGAGCAACCCGTACCGGTCATCGGGCCGGTGCTGCTCAGCAGCGCTCCAACTCTCGACGGGCTGCTGCCCCCGGACGCCGCGGTGTGGACCTCAGGTCTGCCGGGTGCCGACCAGGCCGCCCAGCACGCCGTGCACGAAGGACGGTGAGTCGTCGGTCGACAGCTCGGACACCAGGTGGACCGCCTCGGACACGACAACGGCCGGCGGCAGGTCGGTGTAGTCCAGCTCGTACGTCGCGATCCGCAGCGCGGTCCGGTCCACCCGGGGCAGCCGGGGCAGGGTCCAGCCCGCCCTCAGGCCCTCGGCGATCCGGCCGTCGATCGCGTCCGCGTGGGCGTGCACGCCCTCGACCAGGGTGGCCGTGTAGTCGCGGACCGGCGGGTTGGCGTCCGCCGCCCGCTCGGCCAGGGTCTGCAGCGGGTCGGTGCCCCGCAGCTCGGACTCGAACAGGATGTCCAGCGCCCGCTTGCGGGCTTTGCTCCGGGTCGAGGACGGGCGCGGACCGGCCGGAGCCGCCCCCGCCTCAGACACGACCCAGGTACTCGCCCGTCCGGGTGTCGACCTTGACCTTTTCCCCGGTGGTCAAGAACAGCGGGACCTGGATCTGCAGACCGGTCTCCACGGTGGCGGGCTTGGTGCCGCCGGTGCTGCGGTCGCCCTGCAGCCCCGGCTCGGTGTAGGTGACGACCAGTTCCACCGAGGCCGGCAGGTCCAGGTAGAGCGGGTTGCCGTCGTGCAGGGCGACGGTGGCCATCTGCTCCTCGAGCAGGTAGTTCTTGGCGTCGCCGACCACGTTGTCCGGGATGGTCAGCTGGTCGTAGGTGGAGGTGTCCATGAAGACGAAGCCCGAGCCGTCGTGGTACAGGTACTGCATCTCGCGGCGGTCCACGCTGGCGGTGTCGACCTTGGTGTCGGAGTTGAAGGTCTTGTCCACCACCTTGCCGGACAGCACGTGCTTCAGCTTGGTCCGCACCACGGTGTTGCCCTTGCCGGGCTTGTGGTGCTGGAACCAGACCACCGACCAGAGCTGGCCGTCCAGGTCCAGCACCATGCCGTTCTTCAGATCGTTCGTCGACGTCACGCCGCTACCTTCCCTGTTCTTCGCACCGCCTCGGGGCAGCGGCCCAGTCTAGAGGACGGGCCCAGCGCGGCTAGGGCATGTCTCCCGAACCCTGGTCGATAGCGAGCGGCGGTCCGGAGAACGATGGACAAGGCGGAAGAGGAGGTCGTAGCGGTGTTCTACGAACGACGATTCCAACGCAGCCCATCGTTTCCGGTCGTCGCGTAGCCGGTCGGGGTTAGGGAGACATGCCCTTGTGGTCGCGTCTGAAGTTCGTCGTGGGTCTGGCGGCGTTGAGGTGGGTGGATCGCCAGGCCGACGAGGGAGGGACAGCGGGGGTTCTATCTTGACCGAGGAGAACGCGGCGAGGGGCCGCCTGGACGGCGCAGGCCCCGACGAACGTCCGGACGTGACCGCTAGACCACGCTGAACCCTGCGGGCAGCGCCGTGCGGCCGGTCAGGGCCAGCAGCAGCTCCGGACCGCGGCCGCCGAGGACGGCCGCCGCGGCGGCCAGCTCCAGCACCGCCGCCAGCAGAGCAGCACTGTAGGCCGGGGCCGGCAGCCCGGCCGCCTCGGCGATGTCCAGACCGTGCACCACCAGCTCGAAGGTCCGCGTCGGCAGGTACTGCCGCAGCCGCATCCCACCACCCACGGTGGAGATCAACGGATCGTCATCCCCGGCCACCAACGGCAGCACCCGGTCGACCAGGGCGCGTACGGCGCTAGCCGGGTCCTCGCCGAGCGCCTCCCCGGCGACCCGACCGCGGTCGGCGACGGATGCCGGATCGACTGTGGCGATCGCGGCCAGGTACGCCGCCGGGCTGGGCAGCTCCTCGGTCGCCGCCGGCTGCCCGAGATAGGTCTCCACCGTCACCAGGGAGCGACTGGTGTGCCCGACCAGGGCGCGCAGGTCCCACTCGCCCAGTCCGGGACTCGTCCACTGGTCCGGCGTGACCGCGGTGACCAGGTTCGCGAAGGCGCGGGCGGCCTCGACGAAGTGGTCCTCGGTCGCGCTCACGCGGTTACCGCCGTGTAGGCGCTGCGCAGCAGCTCGACCGACGGTCCGCGAAGGATCTCCGCGCTGGCCAGGCCGTTCAGGATCACGAACCGGAGGGTCGAGCCGCGGGTCTTCTTGTCCACCGCCATGGTGGCGAGCAGGTCGTCGAAGGCGTCGGGCGCGTACCCCGTGGGCAAGCCGAGCCGGTCGAGCACGGACCGGTGCCGGTTGGCGGTGGCGTCGTCCAGCCGCCCGGCCTGCCGGGCCAGCTCGGCGGCGTAGACCAGTCCCACGCTCACCGCCTCGCCGTGCCGCCACCGGTACTGCTCGCGCCGCTCGATGGCGTGGCCCAGCGTGTGCCCGTAGTTGAGCAGCTCCCGGCCGACACGGGAGCCGGTCGAGGTCGCCTCGCGGAGGTCGGCGGCCACCACCGTCGCCTTGACCCGGATGGCCCGCTCGACCAGCTCGCGCAGCCGGTCCGAGCCCGGGTCGAGCGCCGCTGCCGGGTCGGCCTCGACCAAATCGAGGATCGCGGGATCGGCGATGAACCCGCACTTGACCACCTCCGCCAGGCCCGCAGCCAGATCGGCGGCGGGCAGGCTGCCCAGCACCGTCAGGTCGCAGAGGACGCCGACGGGCTCGTGGAAGCTGCCGACCAGGTTCTTGGCCTCGGCGGTGTTGATCCCGGTCTTGCCGCCGACCGCGGCGTCGACCATGCCGAGGACCGTGGTCGGCACGTTGACCAGGGCGACCCCGCGGAGCCACGTCGCAGCCACGAACCCGGCCAGGTCGGTGGTCGCGCCGCCGCCCACCCCGACGACCGCGTCCGAGCGGGTGAAACCGGCCCGGCCCAGCACCGCCCAGCACCGAGCGGCCACCTCGGCCGTCTTGGCGGTCTCGCCGTCGGGCACGTCGATCCGGGTCACCTCGAGACCGGCGCCGGCCAGCCGGCGGACCACCCGGCTGGCCAGGTCGATCATGGTCGGTGGGTGGATGACGGCGACCCGCTGCACTCCGGCGTCGAGCAGGCCCGGCAGCCGGTCCAGCAGGTCGGTGCCGACCAGCACCGGGTAGGACCGCTCAGCGCGGATCTCGATCCGGGTCGGCTCAGCCATGACGGGCGCCCAGGGCCGAGGCGATCTGCTCGGCGATGGCAGCCGGGTCGAGCTCATCGGTATCCACCACCTGGGTCGCCACCTCGGCGTACAGCGGGGCCCGCTCGTTGAGCAGTGCGAGCAGCCGGCCGCGCACGTTGCCCAGCAGCAGTGGCCGGGCGGTGTCCATCCCGACCCGCCTGACCGCCCCGGCCAGGCCGACCCGCAGCCAGACCACCCGGCGGCCGCGCAACGCGGCCCGGGTCCGCGGAGACAGTACCGCCCCGCCGCCGAGGGCCAGCACACCGGGCCGGTCGAGCAGCTCGGCGGTGACCTGCTCCTCCAGCGCTCGGAAGGCCTCCTCGCCGTCGTCGGCGAAGATCTCGGCGACCGGCTTGCCGACCCGGTCCACGATCACTGAGTCGGCATCCGCGAAGGCCACCCCGAGCCGGTCGGCGAGGGCCAGGCCGACAGTGGTCTTGCCGGCCCCGGGGGCTCCGACCAGCACGATCGACCCTTCGAAGAGCTCAGGCTGCATGCTCGACTCAGGACTCATGACCCCGGACCTGTAGCCCCCGGTCGGCGACGCTCATCAGGTACGTCTGGTAGTTGCGCCGGGTCTCGGTCACCGAGTCGCCGCCGAACTTCTCCAGCGCCGCGGCGGCCAGGACCAGCGCGACCATGGCCTCGGCCACCACACCGGCGGCCGGCACCGCGCAGACGTCGGACCGCTGGTGGTGGGCGACGGCCGCATCGCCGGTCGTGGTGTCGACGGTCCGCAGCGCCCGCGGCACCGTGGCGATCGGCTTCATCGCGGCCCGCACCCGCAGCACCTCGCCCGTGCTCATCCCGCCCTCGGTGCCGCCGGAGCGGTGCGAAGCGCGGGCGATGCCCTCGGTCCCCGGCAGGATCTCGTCGTGCGCCGCGCTGCCCCGGGTGCGGGCGAGCTCGAAACCGTCACCGACCTCCACGCCCTTGATCGCCTGGATCCCCATCAGGGCCGCGGCCAGCCGGGCATCCAACCGCCGGTCCCAGTGCACGTGCGAACCGAGTCCCGGAGGCAGCCCCCAAGCCACCACCTCGACCACCCCGCCAAGCGTGTCCCCGTCTTTCTGCGCCTGCTGCACCTCGGCGACCATGGCCGCGCTCGTCGCCGGGTCGAAGCAGCGCACCGGGTCGGCGTCCACCGCCGCCAGATCGTCGGGTCGCGGCAGTCGCCCGGCCGGGGCGGCGACTGTGCCCAGCTCGACCACGTGGCTCAGCACCCGCACTCCGAACGCCTGCTCACAGAAGTTGGCCGCGACCCGGCCGAGAGCGACCCGCGCGGCGGTCTCGCGGGCGCTGGCCCGCTCCAGGATCGGTCGCGCCTCGTCGAAGTCGTACTTCTGCATCCCGACCAGGTCGGCATGCCCGGGCCGCGGCCGGGTGAGCGGCGCGTTCCGCGCCTGCTCGGCGAGCACGTCGTCGGCCACCGGGTCGGCGGCCATCACGGTCTCCCACTTCGGCCACTCGGTGTTGCCGATCTGCACCGCGATCGGGCCGCCCTGGGTCTCCCCGTGCCGGACGCCGCCGAGGATCGTCACCGCGTCGGCCTCGAACTTCATCCGGGCGCCGCGTCCCACGCCGAGCCGGCGCCGGGCCAGCGCATCGGCGAGGTCGGCCGTGGTCACCCGGACATGGGCGGGCAGGCCCTCCAGGATCGCCACCAGGGCAGGGCCATGCGACTCGCCCGCGGTCAGCCATCGAAGCACGATCGGTAAGTCTGTCACGCGGTCTCCGCTTTTCGGGGGTCCAAGGGGGTCGTCCCCCTTCGCGGAACTACACGACGGTGGCGGGACGGTTGTCCAGCGCACCGTAGAGGACCTCGGCGGCCACGGCGCGACCGGTCATCAGCTCGATCTGGCGCAAGGCCTGGCCGACCAGCAGGTCAAGACCGCTCAGCACCCTTCCGCCGGCTCGGGACACGGTGTCGGCGAGCACGGTGGGCCAGGGCGCGTAGATGATGTCGAAGACCAGCGGCGCGCTCGCCGCGACGCTCGCCGCCAGCGGGTCAGCCGCACCCGCGGTCACCGTCGAGACCACCAGGTCCGCCGACGGCAGGTCCGCGGTCCAGGGCCGCACGGTGACCTCCACGTCCAGGTCCCGCCCCAAAGCGACCAGCGGCTGCGCCTTGACCGGTGTACGGGCCAGCACCGTGACCGCGACCGCGCCCAGGTCCGCGGCGGCCAGCAGGGCCGAGCGGGCAGTGGCGCCGGAACCGAGAAGCGTGACCCGCGGTACCGGTTCCGACACCACCCGGCGGACCGCCCAGGCCAGCCCGGCGACGTCGGTGTTGTAGACCCGTCGGCCGGTCTCGTCCAGGATCAGCGTGTTGCCCGCTCCCGCCTGCCGGGCCACCGGGTCGACGTCCCCGAGGCCCAGGACCGCCTCCTTCAACGGCATGGTCAGGCTGAGCCCTCGCCAGGTGGTGTCCAGCCCGGCCACGAAGTCGGCCAGGCCGTCGGCGGTCACCTCGAACCGGTCGTAGCTCCAGTCCAGGCCGAGGGCGGCGTACGCGGCCCGGTGCAGCGCCGGGGAGAGCGAGTGGTCGATCGGCGAACCGAGGACCGCGCAGCGGGTGCGGCCCTCAGCTGGCACAGCGCCCGGTATTGGCTCGGCACCAGGTCTGGAACTCTTTGCGGATCACCTCGAACTCCTCCTGGGTGGTGGCGAACTTGGTCTCGCCGGTATCGAGGTTGACCGTGACGAAGTAGAGCCACTTGCCGTTCGCGGGCTGGGCGGCGGCCTGCAGGGCCGCCTTTCCGGGCGCGGAGATGGGACCGGGGGGCAGGCCCTTGTAGCGATAGGTGTTGTAGGGCGAGCGGCTTCGTCGTTGCTTGGGCGAGGTCGTGGTACCGGTCAGGTTCTCCGCGTAGGTGACCGTGGAGTCCATCTGGAGCCGCATGTCCTTGGCCAGCCGGTTGTAGATGACCCGAGCGACCTTGGCTCGGTCCTCTTCGCGGTTGACCTCCTTCTCGATGATGCTGGCGATCGTCAGCACCTCGTACGGAGTTCGCTTCAGCTTCTTGGCCGAGGCCTCGAGCTGGATGTCGCGGGCGACCGTCTTGTACTGGCTGACCATCTGCTGCATGGTCGAGGTCGCGGTCGACTCGGCGGTGAGGTAGTAGGTGTCCGGGAACAGGAAGCCCTCGGGGCGGTTCTTCGCGTACTTGGGCAGGCCGAGGTTCCGTGGCCGCTTCAGGGCGGTCTGGAAGTTGCTCTTCTTGATCTTCGTGCCCTTGGCCAGCACGTCGACCTGGGCCGACAGCCGCAGTCCCTCCGGCACCGTGAACTTCGACTGGACGCGCGAGGTGCCCGGGTTGATCAGCAGCCGGAGCGCATCGATCGCGCGCATCTGCCGTTTCATCACATAGCTGCCGGCCTGGACGCTCTGGGCCCGCTCCTCGGAGCGGACGGCCTGGTCCCAGGCCTTGGTCGACTTGACCACGTCGGCGTCGATCAGGATGCCGCCGATCACGTCCAGGGACGAGCCGGTCGGCACGTCGATGGTGACCGTGGCGCTGCCCGGTCCGGGGTAGTCCGGCACCTCGCCGAACGCGGCCACGAAGCCGGTGACCTTGTCCCAGACGAAGTAGCCGCCGAAGGCCAGCACCGCGGCGGCGACGATCACCGCCAGACAGCCCTTGCCCTTGTGCACGATCTCTCTCGCCGGGCTGGGTTGGACCTCCGGGTCGAGCATCGATGACACGCTGGTGGGTCTCCTGGGGCTCGGGCTGACCGGTATCAGTCAGCGCCAGGAGCCGATACTAACTCCCCCGGCGCCTGCCCCCGTGCACGTTCGTAGGCCAGCCCCTGCTCCAGGATCGCCGCCGCGGCGGCCGCATCGATGGCCGCCCGCTGCTGCTTGGCCGTGCGCCCGCTCGCCCGGAGCCGGCGGGTCGCGGTCACCGTGCTGAGCCGCTCGTCGACCAGCCGGACCGGCACGTCGACGGCGGCGGCCAGCCGGCCGGCGCGGTCCCGGGCGGTCACCGCGGCCGGTCCGTCGCGGCCGTCCAGCGATCGCGGCAGACCGACCAGCACCTCGAGCGGAGCGTGGTCGGCCACCAACGCGGCCAGGTGGGCGATCTCCTCCGGGCCGGCGCGGACAGTAGTCAGTGGATAGGCCAACAGCCCGTCGGCGTCGCAGGCCGCCACGCCGATCCGCACGTCGCCCCAGTCCACGGCCAGCCGCACGCCGCGCCGGAAGGTGGTCACGTCCGGATGAGTGTCACGAGGGCTGCAGCACGTCTCCGATGGCGGTCTCGACCGCCTTGAGCGCGTCGGCGGCGCGACTGCCGTCGGTGCCACCGCCCTGGGCGATGTCGTCCTTGCCGCCGCCCCGGCCGCCGAGCGTCTCGCTCGCCGCGCGGACCAGCTCGCCGGCCTTGAGGCCGCGGTTCCGGGCCCCTTCGGTGGTGACCACCACCACCGACGGCTTCTCGGGTGCGCCGCCGACCACTGCCACCACGGCCGGCGTGTCGACGACCCGGTTCCGGACCTCGAGCGCCAGGCTGCGCAGCTCGTTGCCGGCCACGCCGTCCGCCTGGTGGGCGATGTAGCCGACCCCGGAGAGGTCCTGCCGCCCGGCGACCAGCGAGCCGATGTCGGCCAGCGCGGCCTGGCTGCGCAGGTCGGCGATCTGCTTCTCCGCCGTCTTGAGCTGCGCGACCAGCCGCGCCACCCGGTCGGTCAGCTGCTCCGGCTGCACCTTCAGCAGGTCGCTCAGCCCCATCACCAGCGCCCGCTCCCTCGCCAGGAAGTGGAAGGCCTCGATGCCGACGAACGCCTCCACCCTGCGTACGCCGGCCCCCACCGAGGACTCCCCCGTCATGGTGACCAGCCCGATCTGGGAGGTGTGCTGGACGTGCGTGCCACCGCAGAGCTCGCGGGACCACGGTCCGCCCATCTCGACCACCCGGACCTCGTCGCCGTAGGTCTCGCCGAACAGGGCCAGCGCGCCGATCTCGCGGGCGGTGGCCAGCGGCATGTAGTTCGCGGAGACGTTCAGGTCCGAGCGGATCGCCCGGTTCGCCGCCTCCTCGACGTCGGACCGCACCCGCTGGTTGAGCCCGCTCGGCCAGGCGAAGTCCAGCCGCAGGTAGCCGGGCTTGTTGTACGAGCCGCTCTGCAGCGCGGTCGGGCCGAGCACCTGCCGCAGCGCCGCGTGCATCACGTGGGTGCCGGAGTGGGCCTGGCAGGCGCCGAGCCGCCACTCCCCGTCCACCGCAGCCAGCACCTCGGCGCCGGTCACCAGGGCACCCGAGGCGACCTTGACCTTGTGCACGATCAGGCCCTTCACCGGTCGCTGCACGTCGAGGACCTCGAGCGAGACGCCGTCGCCGGTGATCAGCCCCGCGTCGGAGTCCTGACCGCCGGACTCGGCGTAGAACGGGGTCCTCTCCAGCACCACCTCGACGACCGAGCCCTCCTCAGCCGCTTTGACCAGGATGCCTTCCCGGACGATGCCGCGCACGCTCGACTCTGTCGACAGCTCGGTGTAGCCGGTGAACGGAGTCGGCCCGGCTGCGCGGAGGTCCTTGTAGACCTCGCTCGCCTGCGCCCCGGCCTTCTTGGCCTTGGCGTCGGCCTTGGCCCGGTCCCGCTGCTCCTGCATCAGGGTGCGGAACGCCGGCTCGTCGACCTGCAGCCCCTGCTCGGCCGCCATCTCCAGGGTCAGGTCGATCGGGAAGCCGTAGGTGTCGTGCAGCTGGAACGCCCGCGCACCGGGCAGCACGCCCTGCCCGGCGTCCTTGGTCTCGGTGACCGCGAGGTCGAAGATCTGGGTGCCGGTGGTCAGCGTGCGCCGGAACGCGTCCTCCTCGGCGTACGCGATCTGCGAGATGCGGTCCCAGCTGTTCGCCAGCTCCGGATAGGACTCGGCCATCAGGTCGCGGCTCAGCGGCAGCAGCTCGGGCAGCACCGGCTCGGCCACGCCGAGCAGCCGCATCGCGCGGACCACGCGCCGCAGCAGTCGGCGCAGCACATAGCCGCGGGCCTCGTTGCCCGGCGTGACCCCGTCACCGATCAGCATCAGGCCGGACCGGACGTGATCGCCGACCACCCGCAGCCGGACATCGGCGTCGCCACCGGCGCCGTAGGTCTTGCCTGCCATCGCGGCCGCCCGCTCCATCACCGGGAAGACCTGGTCGATCTCGTACAGGTTGTCGACGCCCTGCAGCAGGTAGGCCACCCGCTCCAGGCCCATGCCGGTGTCGATGTTCTTACGCGGCAGCGGCTGGGCGACGTCGAAGTCGTCTTTGGCCCGCACTTTGGCGAGCTCCTCCTGCATGAAGACCAGGTTCCAGATCTCCAGGAACCGGTCCTCGTCAATCACCGGGCCGCCGTCGGGGCCGTAGTCCGGACCGCGGTCGACGTAGATCTCGCTGCACGGGCCACCCGGTCCGGGGATTCCCATGTGCCAGTAGTTGTCCAGCAGCCCGCGACGCTGGACCCGCTCCGGCTCCAGTCCGGCGATGTTCTGCCACAGCGCGGCCGCCTCGTCGTCTGAGTGCAGCACGGTGACCCAGATCTTGTCCGGGTCGAAGCCGTATCCGCCGCCGTCCACCGAGCCGGTGACCAGGTCCCAGGCGAACTTGATCGCCTCGGCCTTGAAGTAGTCGCCGAAGGAGAAGTTCCCGTTCATCTGGAAGAAGGTGGCGTGCCGGGTGGTCTTACCGACCTCCTCGATGTCCAGGGTGCGGACGCACTTCTGCACGCTGGTAGCGCGGTCGAAGGGCGGGGCCTCCACCCCGGTGAAGTACGGCTTGAAGGGCACCATGCCGGCGTTGACGAACAGCAGGGTGGGGTCGTTGTAGAGCAGGGGTGCAGAGGGCACCACCTCGTGGCCGCGCGCGGCGAAGAAATCCAGGAAGCGGCGCCGGATCTCGGCGGTTTTCATGATCGATGGTCCTTGGGCAGAGTCAGATGGGTACGGGCTACTCGGGCAGGCCGAGCTCGGAGCGGATCTCCGCCTCGCGCTCGGCCATGGCAGCTCGCACCCGGTCGGTGAAGTCACGCGCCGAGGCGCCGAGACCGGCGGCCTGGTCGGCGACGCGCTGCCCGACCGCCTGTGGCGTGGCTCGGCGCAGCGAGTTCCGGATCTTGACGTAGACGAAGATGGCCACCCCGGCCCCCAGGGCGAACCAGAAGAAGCGCCGGATCATTCCGCACCTCGCCGACCGCGGCGGCGGGACCCGTCACCGCGCAGCGCCTTGCGGATGCCGTAGCTCAGCGCCGCGGTCTTGACCAGCGGGCCGCCCAGGGTGACGGTGAACAGGCTGGTCATCTGGGCCGCGTTCTCGCTGACCACGGTGGCGTTCGCGCTCACCTTCGCGACGTCCTCGGTGACCACGCTGAGCTTCTCCAGCTCGGTGTTGGTGGCCGCCACGGTGCCGCGCAGCTCGGTCAGGATCGGCACCGACTCATGGCCGATGTCGCGGACCGCCAGCCGGACCTCCTCCAGCACCCGACCCAGCTTCAGCAGCGGGACGGCCGCCAGCGCCACCAGTGCGACAAAGGCAATGGCGGCGATCAGGCCAGCGATGGCTCCTACGGTCATGGGCCGTCCTCGTACGTGAAAATCGGGTCTCCGGGGACCAGCGGGTTGCGGTCCGGCTAAGACCCTATCGCGGGTGCGCGATGGTCGCCGCCGGGTTCTTCCGCCGGTCGAACTGGCCAGCTGACCGATGCCGCCTCGTGCCGAGCCCGACCACCGGACTCGACGTTCCCTGAGCGACGAGCGCGCAGATACGAACCCCGGCACGCTCAGTCTGCGCTCGTCCGGCCCAGCAGCTCGTTGATCCGGCGGAGGCGCTCGGCCAGGCCGGCCTCGGCGCCGTGGTCGGTCGGCTCGTAGTACTCTGCGCCGACCAGCACGTCAGGCAGGTACTGCTGGGCGGCCACCCCGTGGGGCTCGTCGTGTGCGTACCGGTAGCCCTTCCCGTGCCCGTACGTCTTGGCCCCGGCGTAGTGCGCGTCGCGTAGGTGGGCCGGCACCAGACCCATCCGGCCGGCCTCGACATCGGCCATGGCCGCGTCGATGCCCCGGATCACCGCGTTCGACTTCGGCGCCATGGCCAGGGCGATGACGGCCTGGGCCAGGTTGAGCCGGCCCTCCGGCATGCCGATGAACTGCACGGCGTGGGCGGCGGCCACCGCCGTGGTCAGCGCCGTGGGGTCGGCGAGGCCGATGTCCTCCGAGGCCAGGATGACCAGCCGGCGCGCGATGAACCGCGGGTCCTCCCCGGCCGCGACCATCCGGGCGAGGTAGTGCAGCGCGGCCTGGACGTCGGAGCCGCGGACCGACTTGATGAACGCGCTGATCACGTCGTAGTGCTGGTCCCCGGCGCGGTCGTAGCGCACCGCTGCCTTGTCCACCGCCTGCTCCACCACCTCGGCGGTGACCAACGCCGTGTTCCGGGCCTGGGCGCCCGCGGCTGCCTCCTCCAGGTAGCTCAGCGCCCGGCGGGCGTCACCGCCGGCCAGCCGGACGATCAGGGCCCGGGCGTCCTCGTCCAGGGTGTAACGGCCGGCCAGGCCCCGCTCGGACTCCAGCGCCCGGTCGACCAGCCCACCGACATCGTCGTCGCTGAGCGGCTTGAGGGTGAGCAGCAACGAGCGGGACAGCAGCGGCGAGATCACCGAGAAGCTCGGGTTCTCCGTCGTCGCGGCGATCAGAGTGACCAGCCGGTTCTCCACCGCCGGCAGCAGCACGTCCTGCTGGGTACGCGAGAACCGGTGCACCTCGTCGACGAACAGCACTGTGGACCGTCCGGCGCGCAGGTCTCGCCGGGCCTGGTCCAGCACGGCCCGGACCTCCTTGACGCCCGCGGTGACCGCGGAGAGCTCGACGAAAGCGGCGTCGGCCTGCCGGGACACCACCGCGGCGATGGTCGTCTTGCCGGATCCCGGCGGTCCCCAGAGGAACACAGACATCGCCTCGCCCGCCGCCAGCCGACGCAACGGCGACCCGGGTGCGAGCAGGTGGGACTGGCCCACGATCTCGTCCAGGGTGCGTGGACGCATCCGCACCGCCAGCGGCAGTCCGGCCCGGTCGGCGTCGGCCAGGCTGCCGCCGCCGACGGCCGGCGGGGCGCCGACCGTCCCGCCGAAGAGGTCCTCACTCATCTTGGTCTCCCACCCCCCGAAGTATCACCGAACGCGACCGTCCTGCCCTACGATGTGGCTCGATGCTCGGGGCGTCGGTGGGAAGGCCCTGGCATGAAGTTGCACGAACTTAGGCGCCTGGTGCGGGCGGCCAACGAGGACGCGGACCTGGTGAACGGGCTGCTCGGGCCCTGCGCCTCGATGCTGAGCCCCGGAGAACGGGCGGCGCTCTACCAGCTGGTCCGCCTGGTGGCCCCGCCGGACGCCCGGATCGCC
>DASQUF010000136.1:0-2186 GCA_035641435.1 Propionibacteriaceae bacterium
CCCACCTGCACGAGGACCTGCGCTGGACCCTGGTCGGCGACACCGTGCTCGCCGGCAAGTCGGCGGCGGTGGAGGCGTGCGAGTCCACCCTGGCGGGGGTGGCCGAGACCACCACCCGGTTCACCCGCTTCAAGACCATCGTCTGCGCCGACGCGGTGGTCGTCGACTCGGTTGCGGAGTACGAGTCGGCGGACGGCTCGATCACCGTGGCCTCCTGCGATCTCTACGACTTCAAGGACGGGCAGGTCGTCGCCATCCGCTCGTACACCGTCGAGGTGCCGGCCGAGTCACCCTGATCCGACCAGCTCCTGCGCCCGCGCGTACGCCTCGTCCCAGCGAGCCAGGAACCGGTCCAGCGGGTAGCGCTCGAGGGCCGCCTGCCGGGCGACCTCGCCGCGGGCGCGGGCCTCGTCGACATCGGACAACAACCGCGCCGCCGTACGCCGCAGCTCGTCCAGGTCGCTGGACACCGCCCCCGCACCGGTAGGCACAGCCCGCGAGGCCTCGGTGGTGTCCAGTGCCAGGACCGGCATACCCAGCACCATCGCCTCCAGCAGCGACAGCCCCAGCGAGGTCCACCGGTGCAGATGCAGGTACGCCCGCCGCTGGGCCAGCTCGGTTGGGAGGTCCTCCGGCGCCAGGTTGCCCGCGAACCGCAGCCTCGGACAGCTCTGACCCAGCCGCTTCGCCAGCAGATCGCCGTCGATCCCGAACGCGTCGATCGGGTGCTCGGCGAACACCGGCAGCAGGTCGGTCCCGGTCACCCGCCACCGCCGGACCGGCTCGTTGACCACGTAGGCCAGCCGGGCCTGCTCGCCGGTGTATTGGTGACCCAGGTCGGCCACGCCGTGCTCGACCACCATGGTGGGCGCGGTTCCGCAGTCCCACAGCAGCGCGTTGAAGTGCGTCACGTGGACGATCAACACTCCCGGCACCTCAGCCATGGGGTGCCAGGAGTCGGGCACCCGGACCCGCGGTGTGTTGTGCTCCAGCCACACTGCGGCGATCTCCCGCCCGGGCCGCCGCCCCAGGTGTACGGCGCAGTCCAGCAGGTCGGCCTCCCGTTGCAGCACCACCACGTCAGGCGGCTCCTTGCGCATCTGCATCCAGGGCAGCTCGACCGCGTTCCCCGGGGCGCGTCCGCCAAGGCGGCTCAGCCCGCCCCGTCCGCTCGCGTCCCGGGTCGGGAACAGATACGTATGGGGACCGGTCAGCAGCGTGTCGGTGTAGCTGCCGTGCACGTCCCACAGCAAAACCCGACTCAGGGCCCGGGCTCCCGGGTGCGACCGGTCGGCCTGGGCCACACCAGCGGGGCGTCAGGTCGCGTCACTCACGCCACCTCCCGAGCGTCCGTCAGCGCGTGGCGATCGGTCAGCCGGTTCACCGCGCTCACCACCGCCGCCGGCGTGATCGAGCTCAGGCATGGGTGGCCGGGGACCGGACACTCCCGAGCCCCGGTGTCGTGGCAGGCGGCCTGTTGGTCGCCGAGCAGCACCACGGGTACGCCGTAAGGCCGCCACCGGCTAGCCGGCACCACCGGCGCGAACAGGGAGACGACCGGCGTGCCGACCGCGGCCGCCAGGTGAGCGGGGCCACCGTTGGGCGCCACGACGCACTCCGCCCGGTCGAGCACCGCAGCGAGGGAGGGCAGGTCCAGCCAGCCGCCGAGGTCGTCGGCGCCGCCCGCCGCGACGTACGCGGTGAGCGTGCACTCGTCCAACGCTCCGGTCACGACGACCCGGTGTCCCGCCGCCAGCAGGGCGTCGACCAGGGCCCGGGCGTGCTTCGCGGTCGGCCGATGGGCCTCGACGGAGGCGCCGGGATGGAACACGACGTACGCGCTGGCGCCGGTCAGTCCCACGACGTCCGGCAACGGACGGCGTACGGCCAGCTTGGCGCCGTTCGCGTCGGCGTTGAACCCCGCCGCCTCGGCGAGCCCGAGGTCTCGCTCGGCCTCAGGCTGGTCATCTGAGGATCGATACCGAAGGTCGAGCAGCGAGCCGGCGTGGTCATCGCTGATACCGCCGATCCAACCCACCCTGGCCAGCCGGAGCAGCAGGGCCAGCGGTAGCGGTGACTGAGAAGGGGAGGTGAGGACCAGCGCCAGGTCGAAGCGGCCACGCCGCAGCCGGCGGAGCAGGGTCCGGACCGCCGGGGTCTCGACCGGCGGGGAATCGAGCGCTACC
>DASQUF010000137.1:0-7296 GCA_035641435.1 Propionibacteriaceae bacterium
CGCCCCAGTCATACCCGGTCCCGTCGGGCGTGAGCTCGTAGATCCGCCCACCGACGTACGGCTCGCGGGCCACCTCGGCATCGGCCCGGCCACTGGCCGTGTAGTGGGCCGGCCACCACTGGTCGATCCTCGTGGTCCAGACCGTGAACGCGTGCTCGGGGTGAGAAGGCGACCTCCAGCCGGAGTGACAGTGGCTCAGTCATCGGTCGGCCGGGTCTCAGTGTTCTCGGCGAGGAGGCGGAACCGGGCGCCCGCCTCGCCCCAGACCTGCTCGAGGTAGCGCTGTACGGCGACCACCCCCTCGCCCTGCAGCCGGTAGATCCGCCGGGTGCCGCGGGGCTCCTCAGTCACCAGGCCGGCACTCTTGAGCACCCGAAGGTGGCGCGACACCGCGGGACGGCTGATCGGCAGGGCCTCGGCGAGCTCGGCGACCGACCGGTCCGCATCGGCCAGCAGCCGCAGGATCTGCCGTCGCTGCGGGTCGCCCAGAGCCTCGAAGGGGTCGCCAGGGGTGGGTGCGGTGGTCATGTCGTCGTCATCGTTCTCGGTAACCTCTCGGTTACCGTAACACCTTGGTTACCGAGATGTGAGCGAGCCGAGATACTGCCAGACTGCCGACTGTGGCGAGCGGCGACGTAGCGGCCCTGGGCACGGTCGTGTCGGTGTGGGCCCACCCCGACGACGAGGCCTACCTGTGCGGCGGACTGATGGCCGCGGCCGCTGACGCCGGGTCGCGGGTCGTTTGCGTCACGGCCACCCGTGGCGAGCTCGGTGTCACCGACCCGGTGCGGTGGCCACCGGACCGGCTGGCCGAGATCCGCGAGGCCGAGCTGGCCGAGTGCCTGGAGATTCTGGGTGTGCAGGAGCACCGCTGGCTGGGCTTTCGGGACGGCGGATGTGCCGCGGTACCGCTCGGCCACGGCGTCGAGGCGGTCACCGCCGTGCTGCGGGCGGTCCGGCCGGACACCGTGGTGACCTTCTCCGCCGACGGGCAGACCGGCCATCCCGACCACATCGCCGTGCACCACTGGTGCAGGACCGCCGTCCGCCGGACGGGAATCGGCACCCTGCATGTGGTTGCCAACACCGCCGATTGGCTCGACGAGTACCAGACGCCGCTCAACCAGCTGGGGGCCCTGGTCGGTGATCCGCCGACGGCCTGGACCGAACCGCTGAGCGTCGAGCTGGTCCTCAGTGACGACCTGCTGGCCCGCAAGCTGGCGGCGCTCGCCGCGCAGGCGAGCCAGACCGAGGCGTTTCGGGCGGCCGTCGGTGAAGAGTTCTACCGGCGCGCGTTCAGCATCGAGCGTTTTGGCATCCTGGCAGTCTGAGACCTCGCTAAGTTACTGGCGAGTAATATCGATGTTCCCGACACGGAGAAGAGCGAGATGAAAATCGTCGTCCTGGTCAAGCACGTCCCCGACGCCACCGGCGAGCGCGGTTTCGCCGCCGACGGCACCGTCGACCGAGCGGCCACCGACGGCCTGCTGTCCGAGCTGGACGAGTACGCGGTGGAGCAGGCCCTGCGGCTGGCCGAGGAGGGCGACGACGTCGAGGTCCTGGCCATGACCCTGGGACCTGACGACGCCGCGGACGCGATCAAGCGGTCGCTGCAGATGGGCGTGGGCTCCGGCATCCACATCAACGACGATGCTGTGCACGGCACCGACGCATTAGGCACCAGCACGATCCTCGCCGCGGCGATCCGCAAGGCCGCTCCCGACCTGGTGCTCTGCGGGATGGCGTCCACCGACGGCAACATGGGCGTGCTGCCGAGCATGCTCGCCGAGCGGCTGGGCTGGCCGGCCGCGACCCTGGCGACCGAGCTCTCGGTCGCCGACGGCGCAGTGACGATCCGGCGGGACGGGGACACCGCGACCCTGACCGTCGAGGCCCCGCTCCCGGCCGTGGTCAGCGTGACCGACCAGTCCGGCGAGGCCCGGTACCCGTCGATGAAGGGCATACTCGCGGCCAAGAAGAAGCCGGTCGAGGTGTGGACACTGTCCGACCTGGGCGTCGAGCCGAGCGGCGTCGGTCTGGCCGCCGCCTGGTCGAAGGTCATCTCGGCCGATCCCCGACCGCCGAAGGAGGCCGGACGGGTGGTGGCCGACGAGGACGGGACAGGGTCCGCAGCTCTGGTCGAGTTCCTGGCCGCCGGCAAGTACATCTGAGCGTCAACAGCGACACCAAGAGACGAGAGGTTGGATCCCCATGGCTGAGGTGCTGGTCGTCGCCGAGCTGGTCGAGGGGGCGGTCACCAAGCCCACCTGCGAGCTGGTCACTCTGGCTCGTCGGCTGGGTGACCCGGTGGTCGTCGTGTTCGGCGAAGGCGCCGACACCGTAGCGGCCAAGGTCGGTGAGTTCGGCGCCACCCGGGTGCTGTCCGTGAGCGATCCGGCTCTCGACGACTACCTTGTCGCGCCCAAGGCCGAGGCCCTGGCCCAGCTGGCCGAGTCGGTGGGTCCGGCGGCGGTCCTGCTCACCTCGACCGCCGAGGGCAAGGAGATCGCCGGCCGGCTCGCGGTCAAGCTCGGCTCGGGCCTGATCACCGACGCGACCGACATCGCTGCCGACGGCACCACGACCCAGTCGGTGTTCGCCGGCAGCTACCGGGTCACCGCCTCGGTCAACCAGGGCGCTCCGGTGGTCACGGTCAAGCCGAACGCGGTCGCCCCGGAGCCGGCGCCCGGTAGTCCGGCGGTGGAGAGTTTCGCGGTGACGATCTCCGACGTGGCCAAGACCGCCCGGATCACCGCGCGTGAGCCCAGGCAGGCCAGCGGTCGGCCGCAGCTGACCGAGGCCGCTGTGGTGGTCGCCGGCGGGCGGGGCACCGGCGGCGACTTCGGCGAGGTCGAGGCACTCGCCGATGCGCTGCACGGCGCGGTCGGTGCCTCTCGGGCCGCGGTCGACTCCGGCTGGTACCCGCACGCGTACCAGGTCGGGCAGACCGGCAAGACCGTCTCCCCGCAGCTCTACGTGGCCGCAGGCATCTCCGGCGCCATCCAGCACCGAGCCGGCATGCAGACCTCCAAGGCGGTCGTCGCGGTGAACAAGGACGCCGAGGCGCCGATCTTCGCCCTGGCCGATCTCGGCGTGGTCGGCGACCTGCACAAGGTCCTGCCTGCCGTCGTCGAGGCGATCAAGCAGCGCGGCTAACCGCGTACCCGGTTTTGCACGTACACCCGGAATCTTGTCGCCTTACCCATCAAGTTTCGCGGGCACAGTGCGAGTTCTCCGGGTATACCCGGGAAACTGCGACGGGGCCGGAGGCCCCGGTGGGGGAGACTGGGCCTATGGCCCGGATCTACCTCGACCACGCGGCGACCACGCCGATGGTCCCGGAGGCCATCGAGGCCATGACCCGCGAGCTCGGCCGGACGGGCAACGCGTCGTCGCTGCACGCCTCCGGTCGGGCGGCCCGCAAGGTGGTCGAGGAGGCGCGGGAGTCGATCGCTGCGCACGTCGCCGCCCATCCGACCGAGCTGATCTTCACCTCGGGCGGCACCGAGGCCGACAACCTGGCCGTCAAGGGCGGCTACTGGTCCCAGGCGGCCCGCCGGCGCACTGAGGTGGTTGCCTCCGCCGTCGAGCACCACGCCGTGCTCGACTCCGTGGCCTGGCTGGAGGAAGCGGCCGGCGCCACGGTGCACTGGCTACCCGTCGACCCCACCGGCCGGGTCCGCGAGGCGGACCTGGACGCGACCATCGGTCCGCGCACCGCCCTGGTCAGTGTGATGTGGGGCAACAACGAGGTCGGCACTCTGCAGCCGGTCAGCGCCGTGGTCGCTCGGGCCGCGGAGCATGGTGCCCTCTCGCACAGCGATGCCGTCCAGGCGGTCGGCCACGTCCCGGTCGACTTCGCGGCCAGCGGCCTGGACCTGCTCAGCTTCACGGCGCACAAGCTCGGCGGCCCGTACGGCGTGGGCGCGTTGCTGGCCCGCCGCACGCTGAACCTGACCGCCCACCAGCACGGCGGGGGGCAGGAGCGCGACCTCCGCTCCGGCACCCTGGATGTGGCCGCCGTCGCCGGCTTCGCCGCTGCCGTCGACGTCGCCATGCGCGGCCTCGAGCAGGAGCGAACCAAGGTCCGGGCGCTGCGCGAGCTGCTGGTCGCCGCCGTCACGGAGAGCGCCCCGGATGCGGTCGTTCTCGGTCCCCGTGCCCCCGACGATCGGCTCCCTGGGGTGGTCAGCGTGCTGTTTCCGGGCTGCTCGGCCGAGGCCCTGCTGATGCTGCTCGACGCGGCGGGCCTCGACTGCGCCACCGGCTCTGCCTGCTCGGCGGGCGTGGCCCAGCCGAGCCACGTGCTGCTGGCCATGGGACTGGACGAGACCGCGGCCCGCTCCGTGCTGCGCTTCTCGCTCGCCGGCCGCAACGACGTCCGGGACGTGATGGCGCTGCGGGACGCGTTGCCCGATGTCGTCGACCGCGCCCGTGCCGCGGCGGCGTACGCGTAACCTTGGGCCCCGTGAGAGTGCTGGCCGCGATGTCCGGCGGCGTCGACTCCGCGGTGGCCGCCGCGCGCGCCGTCGACGCCGGCCATGAGGTCACCGGCGTCCACCTGGCCCTGGCCAAGAACCCGCAGTCCTTCCGGTCCGGCGCGCGCGGCTGCTGCTCGAAGGAGGATGCCCACGACGCCCGCCGAGCGGCCGACGTACTCGGCATCCCGTTCTACGTCTGGGACCTGTCCGACCGCTTCGCCGCTGATGTGGTCGACGACTTCGTAGCCGAGTACGCCGCCGGCCGCACCCCGAACCCGTGCCTGCGCTGCAACGAGAAGATCAAGTTCGCCGCGGTCCTCGACCGTGCCCGGGCGCTCGGGTTCGACGCGGTCTGCACCGGTCACTACGCGCGGCTGGTCGGCACCGACGGCGGGGTCGAGCTGCACCGGGCGAACGACTCGGCCAAGGACCAGTCCTACGTGCTCGGCGTGCTGACCCAGGACCAGCTGCAGCACGCGTTGTTCCCGCTGGGCAACGACACCAAGCCCGCGGTCCGGGATGAGGCCGAGCGCCGGGGTCTGGCCGTGGCCGACAAGCCGGACAGCCACGACATCTGCTTCGTCGCTGACGGCGACACGGCGGGCTTCCTGAGTCGGCGGTTGGGCCAGCGGGCCGGGGTGGTGGTGGACCAGACCGGGCGCACCGTCGGGACCCACGCGGGCAGCCACCAGTTCACCGTGGGCCAGCGCCGCGGACTGCGGCTCGGGGTTCCCGCTGACGACGGCCAGCCGCGCTACGTGCTGGACATCTCGCCGGTGACGAACACGGTCACCGTCGGGCCCCGCGAGGCGCTCGGCGTGCAGACGATCCGCGCCATCCGGCCGACCTGGACGCAGGACCCGATGACCGGGACATGGTCCGGCCTTGCCCAGCTGCGCGCCCACGGGACGGCAGTGCCGGCCACCGCGTACGCCGACGCCCACGGCATCGAGGTGATGTTGGCCGACCCGGCAACCGGGGTCGCGCCCGGGCAGGCCGTGGTGCTCTACGACGCCACCCGCGTCGTCGGCTGCGCGACTATTGCCGCGACCGCCGCGTGAGCGAGGATCTCCACCCGGTCCGGTCCACCGGGATCGGCTCCTGGCCCGGTGCCGACATCGGCGACGCTATCAAGATCGCGTTCGCCGAGTGCCCGGACCTGCCCTATCTGCCCGAGCTCCCCGCCCGAGGCGCGTACGCAGGACTGGTCGGTCGGTCGACCGCCCTGCTGGCCGGGCTGGCGGTGGACCTGCAGCCGGCGGGCTGGCGGCTCGCCGATGCGTCCGGTCGAGAACACCGGCTGGCGCTGAACACGTTGCGGTCCGACCTGGACCAGCTCGAGGAGCAGGCCCAGGGCTATGCCGGACCGGTCAAGTACGCCGTAGCCGGGCCGTGGACGTTGGCCGCAACCCTGGAGCGGCCGCGCGGTGACCGGGTGCTGGCCGACCGAGGCGCCCGGCGTGACCTCGGTCAGTCCCTGGCCGAGGGCCTGGCCGAGCTGCTCGCCGAGCTGCGTCGCCGGCTGCCCGATGCCGAGCCGGTGGTCCAGCTCGACGAGCCGCTGCTGCCCGCCGTGCTCGCCGGTGGCGTGGCCACGGCGAGCGGCCTGTCTCGGCACCGGGTGGTCGAACCGCCGGAGGCGAGCACCGCCCTGCGTTACGTCGTCGAGCGGATGACCGACACCCGCGTGCTGGTGCACTGCTGTGCCGCCGAGCCGCCGGTGGCCCTGCTGCAGGGCGCCGGCGTCGGCGGGGTGCTGCTGGACACCGACCAGCTGAACGGCGCCGCGTGGGACGCCGTGGGCACCGCGCTGGACGCCGGGCTCGACATCGGTCTGGGCGTCCTGCCGACGAACGCAGCACAGCTGACGCCGGACCAGGTCGCTCGGCGGGTCATGGACGTGGTCCGCGACCTGGGGATCGACCCGGCCCGGAGCGGGCAGCTGATCCTCACCCCGGCCTGCGGGCTGGCCGGCGCCACCAGCGCCGACGCCGTCCGCGCCCTACGCACGGTGCGGACCGCGGCCGACATCGTGACCGAACAGTTAGCCTCCTGAGGGCGGCCGTGCGAGTCGGGCACAATGAGCCCGTGCAGATCAAGCAGCTCCGCATCCTGTCGACCGTGTTGCTGGGATTCGCCATCGGCCAGGCGGGTCTCGGCTCCGGCTACCTCGACGGCGAGGCGAACGGTCTGCTGATCGCGCACGTCACCAACGCCTTCGCCGTCCTGGTGCTCACCGTCCTGTCGACCATCTTCGGGTTCAACTACCGGCGGGCCGGCGGACCGGGCTGGTCCTTCTTCCTACCGCTGGCCATGCTCGCCATGGCGGGCATCCAGATCACCCTGGGCTTCGCCGGGATCCGCGGCTTCCACGTGTTCTGGGGTGTGCTCTACCTCTGCGTGGCCACCGCATTCTGCTCCTACACCTGGCGGCACAAGCCGACCCAGACCTCGCGCGCATCGGCCTCGGCCAGCACCGCTCGGTAGCCGCACTGCATCCGAAACCTCGTGCGCCCGAGAACAAAGGGCACCTACTTCCGAGGTTTTGAGGAGCAATGCGATGCGAGGAAAACTGGCCGCCCTACTGGGGGCAACGGCCGTGGTCTGGGCGGGTCTGGCGGCCCCGGCGTATGCCGCGGACGGCGTCAAGCTGTCGGTGCTGCATGGTGTGCCCGGACTGACCGTCGACGTGTACGTCAACGGTGAGCGAACAATCAACGACTTCAAGCCGGGGACCCTGGCCGGTCCACTGGATCTGGATGCCGGCAGCTATGAGGTGGCCATCACCGCTGCGGACGCCGAGGACGACTCCGAC
>DASQUF010000138.1:0-15605 GCA_035641435.1 Propionibacteriaceae bacterium
ATGTCCAGCAAGGAACCGTTGACCGCCTGGATTCGCGCCGGTCTTGTGGCGCTGCCTCTCTACGGACTCATTCTCGGCTTCACGACCCGCAAGCCGCAGCCGGACCAAGTCGTCGACCCAGAAGGGTGGGCGCGGTTCGTCAGCACCCCGTCCTACCTGGTGGAGCACATCGCCAGCAGCGTCGTCGGAGCCGTTCTGGTGATCTTCGGATCCCTCGCGCTGGGCGCCTACCTATCGCGCAGCCGGGCGCCCCGGCTGGCCCTCTGGGGAACCGTCCTCGCGGTGGCCGGTCAGACCCTGTTTCTGGTGCCCGGCACCATCTCCACCTTCGCCACGCCCGCCATCGGCGCCGCCTACCTGAGCGGCAACCGCGAAGTGATGACAATCGAGTTCTCCCCGGTGCTCACCCTGATCACAGCAGTCGCGCTGCTGCTGGCTGTGGCCGGCAATCTCATCCTCGGTGTGGCGATCTGGCGCTCCGGCGTACTCCCGAAGTGGGCCGGGCTGCTCTGGATCATCGGCACGCTGGTGTTCTACGTCTTCGGGGCCTTCCTCGGGATGGCGACCACGGGTGCCAGCCTCCCCACCCAACCAGTGGGCGCAGTGCTGATGACCATCAGCAGCGCCTGGATCGCCTGGGCCGTGCTGCGTTCCCGGCCAGCGCGGGCTCTGACCGAGCCGGCTATGCGAGCCAGCGCGACCGCTCGAGCCCCGAAAGGAGTCTGATCATGACCATTCGTGCTCAGGACTATCCGTACCTGATAGCGGTATCCAAAGCCGCCACCGAGACGGCGCCTGTCCCTAGTTCACCGCCCGAGAACGGCTGGCGCTCCACCTGGATCACCCGTCACCGAGTCGGCATGTTCGGTGTTCTTGCCTTCGCCCTCTCCTGGTGGGCGTGGCCACTCGCCGTGCTGAATCCCGAAAGCACCGCCATGGTGTCCTTCGGCCCGATCATTGCGGCCGTTGTGGTCACCGCGGTCGCGGGTGGCCGGCGCCGCCTGGTCGGCTTGCTGAAAGCCGTTGTGCGCTGGCGGGTGCCGTGGTCGCGGTACGTGATCGCACTGGCCGGGCCGTTCCTGATCACGGGAGTGGTTGGTGCCCTCACAGCCGCCTTCGGCGTCGTCAGCGCTGCCTCGTTCGGAAACGCGTTCGGCTGGTCCACCTGGTCGGCGGTGCCGCTCCTCTTCGTGGCGACCGCTCTGCTGGGCGGCCCACTCTTCGAGGAAGTCGGCTGGCGCGGATTTCTCCTGGACGAGCTGCAGCGGCGCCATGCGGTGCTGATGTCGACGGCGGTGGTGGCCGTGGTGTGGGCCGCATGGCACCTCCCGCTGCTGATCTCCGAGCCCACGGGTCAACGGCCGCCGCTCCCCTTCCTGGTCTGGATCATCGGCCAGTCCGTGGTGCTCACCTGGATCTACAACAGCAGCTCCGGCAGCGTGCTTCTGGCGATCTTGTTCCATGCCGCCACCAACGTCGCCGGCCGGTTGCTGCTCGAGCCCATCGTCGGTCAGGACGGGTTCGTCGCGGTGTGGTGGCTGATGGCCGCCGCGTACACCGTGGTCGCCGTGGTCCTTGTCTGGGCAACCCGAGGCCGACTCGGCCGTAGCCCAGCCGCGACAACACCTGCCCCCGCGGTGGATCGGGGGGAAGCATCATGAGGTCGTTTCTCAGCCGACACCCGGTGGCGTCCTTCCTGGTCGCGGCGTACGCCATCTTCTGGGCGAGCTGGATGCCGGTCCTGTTCCTCGGGGCACCGCCCCGCCTGTTCAGCGCCATCGGGGCGGTCCTGGGACTGGCGCTGCCCGCCTTCCTCATCACCGCCGCCACCGAGGGCCGAGCCGGGGTCCGCGATCTGGTGCACCGCGCGCTGCGCTGGCGAGTCGGCACCGGCTGGTACCTGCTCGCCGCGCTGGCAATCCCGCTTGGAGCGCTGCTGCTGGCCCCGATCTTCCTCGGCCCGGCGCCACTCCAGGCGTTCGGCCAGAACTGGACCCTGCTGGTCACCGCGTTCCTGCCGCAGCTGGTGCTGGCGCTGGTGACCGTGCAGTTCTTCGAAGAGCTCGGCTGGGCCGGCTTCGTGCAGCACCGCCTCCAGACTCGGCACGGCGCCCTGAAGGCGTCGCTGCTGGTCGCGCTGGCGTTCGCGTTCCTGCACCTGCCCACCTACCTACGCGCTCCGATCAGCGGGGCGAGCGCCGTGCGCGACCTGGCCGTGCTCGCGATCGTCATCCCGTTCGCCATCGTCTTCCGGATCCTGATCGCCTACGCCTACAACCGAACCGCGCACGCCGTCCTCATCGCCGCGATCACCCACGCCTCCTTCAACGAGGCGTCCGAGCTCATCGCCCCGAATGTGCAAGGCCCGCTGGCCCAGATCCTGGCGTTCGCCTCAACCGCGCTGCTGGCGCTTCTCGCCGTAGTCGTCAGCAAAGGCACGCTGGCTTCCCGCCGCCCATCGCCACCAGCCCGCGCCGCTACGCCGACAGGTCAACCTGCTCTGCGAGGCTGAGGGTAGCCGCATCACGAGCTCGTCGGCTCGGAGCTCGACGTCCGCTCAGGTGGTAGCGGCGTACAGGGCCTGCATCTTGTCCAGGCACTGCTCCTGGCCCTGCTGGGACTGCTCCCGGGCTTCGTCGTCGGTGTAGCCGAACTCCGTGACGGTGATCTTGGTGCGACCTCCGGGTAGCGGCTCGAGCGTGACGACGTGGGGAACCTCGGCGGGCACACCAGCCGGGATGCCGGCGGCCGCCGGGTCGATCGGGTTGCCGTCCGCGTCGCTGAAGGTGCTCACGAACTCCATCCGGTTCGGCTCGGCGACGGCGGTGTAGGTCCAACGGTTGTGCACGGAGAAGCCGCCGTACTCGGCCGGGGCCTGCATGGTCACCAGCGTCGTGCCGCCGACCCGGAAGTCAACGTCGGCGCGCGGACAGACGAAGCCGATCGGGCCCCACCACTGCCGAACCTGCTCGGGATCCGTCCAGGCCCGCCAGGCCACCTCCGGCGGAGCGTCGAGCTCCCGGACGACCACCACCTCACTTGTGGCCGACGCCTCGCTGGTCATCGGAGGCTTCCCAGTTCCCGACGGCCGGTAGCGCAGCAGCGCCACCCCCGAGTCGAAGCTTCGCGCCTCGAGCAGCTCCAGGTCGACGGACGCGCCGTGGAACGGCCGGTCACCAGCGCCCTGAATGCTCGGGTTGACGAAGAGCAGCAGCTCGTCCACCAGGTCGTGCTCGACCAGGAAGTGGGCGAAGCGGCCCAGACCGGAGGACACCAGGTCGCCGTCCAGGTCACTCTTGAGCTGACGGATCTGCTCGACGACGTCGCCCTCGAGCAGGGTCGCGTTCCACTCCAGCGGTTCCCGCAGGGTGGTCGAGGCCACCCACTTGCGCATCGGGTTGAGGCGGTCGGCCCATCGACCATCACCGGCCGCGGTCGGCCAGTAGCTGGCGAATCCCTCGTAGTTCTTGCGGCCCAGCAGCATCCCGGCTGCGTCGCGGAACACGTCGAACTGGGCCTGCTCGCTCTGGCCCTCCAGCACCAGCCAGCCGTACGGGCGCGGCGCCGGGGACTCGATCAGGCCGTCGACGGTCATCGCGCAGGTGATGACGATCTTGCTCATGGTTCGCTCCTCTCCCTCCGGCCGGGTCCGACCCGGGCCTGGTTGGTAGTGAGACGACCTCTCGAGCAGATTCTCATCGGTCACAGCTAGAGCTCATTGCCGTGCTCGGCAAGAAACTGCCGACAGACTGCAGCTTCCGTCGCCGGAAGCCTGCAGTCTGTCGGCAATTTTGAGGAAGGGAGGGTGAGGGGAGGCGGCGGGCCTCAGATGGCCTAGACCTCGGGCGTGGTGGGTGCTTGACCGTCGGGGCTGACGCCCGGGACCTGGGCGTCGGGCAACGGGTCAGAATCGGGACGCATCAGGTCGGTGTTCGAGTCGGCGTCGGGGTCGACCCAGTTGGTGTCCTCGGCGGCCGGGACGCCGTAACCACCGTCGGAGGTCTCGGCCACCGAGGCCGGGCCAGTCGGGTCGTCGTGCGCGTAGTCACTCATCGGTGTCTCCTGTCAAGGTCGATCACTCCACCTGCGGTACGTCAGAAGCCGAGCTACCCCCCGCCGGAGCCGGCAAACGGACCGCGGGCCGCGGCGGCGTAGGGTCCGGATCCGGCTCCTCCGCCCCGCGGATCCGGAACCGCCAGAAGCTGAACGCCAGCAGACCGATCGCGATACAGCTCGAGCCGATCAGGCTCGACCCGGTACCCCAGCCGCCGGGCAGCCACCATTCCTCGCTGAACGGCCACCACCCGGGCGCGGGGGGCTGCAGCACCCAGACCACACCCAACGCCAGCCCGGTGAGCGCTGCTAGAACGCTGAGAGTGAGCGCGGGCCAGGAGCGAACGCTGGCCTCGGCCGCCTGCATCCCCCGAGCACGCACCGGAGCCAGCCGACGCCGCGCCCACAGGTACTGCTGGGACAGGATGGCCAGGCCGGCCGCGATCATCAGCAGCCCCGGTCCCGGCAGGACCAGGGCGGCCAGGCCGAGCACCAGCAAGATCCAGCCGACGGTGAGCCGCCCCCAGCGCCCGGTGGTCCGCGGCGTGGCCATCCGGGAGGTCATGCGAGGTCCAGCGACGCCACGCTCAGTCGATCGGTCCGGGCGGCCCGGGGTCGGGATTGGGCTGCGGGTCGATCGGCGGTTCGGGGGCCGGAGTCGGGATGGGATCAGGACCGATCGGCGGACCTGGCACAGGTCCGATCGGCGGTTCCTCGGGCGGCATGGTGGTCATTGGCTGCTCCTCTCCGCGGTGGGATCCTCTGGGTTCGAGGGTAGGTGGCGGTCCAGAGCCGCGACGGCCAGGTCGATCACATCCTCCAGCGCACCGGGCTCGGCGAACAGGTGCGTCGCGCCGGGCACGACCTGCAGGTCCACGTCGGTCGTCATCCGGGCCGCGGCCTCCCGGTTGAGCCGCAGCACCTCGAGATCGGCGCCGCCGACGACCAGCAGGGTCGGTGCCGTGACTCGGGCCAGCGCGTCGCCGGCCAGGTCCGGACGTCCGCCGCGCGAGATGACCAGACGTACGCGGCCCGCCCGCTCGGCGGCCGTGACCAGGGCGGCGGCCGCGCCGGTACTGGCCCCGAACACGGCCAGCGGCAGCGATCCGGTCTCGTCCCGCCCCGCCAGCCAGTCGACGGCCGCGGTGAGCCGACGGGCCAGAAACGCGATGTCGAACCGGAGCTCGCGGGTCTGCTGGTCGACCTGCTCCTCGGCTGCGGTGAGCAGATCCATCAGCAGCGTGGCGTAGCCGGCCCGCTGCAACGCAGCCGCCACCTGCCGGTTGCGTGGACTGTGCCGGCTGCTCCCGCTGCCGTGCGCAAACGCCACCAACCCGCGTACCCCGAACGGAACCGCAAGGTCCGCGTCCAGGTCCACATTCCCGGCCGGCACGCGCACGGCGTACGCGGCGGTCTGGTCGGCGTCCATCATCACGTGCTCCCTCCGCAGCGTAACCACCCCGGTTGGTTACCCAGCAGCCGGGGAGCCGATCGGAATCCGCGAGCCGGTTCCTGCCGGTGCGGTGATGGGGGCTACGTCGAACGCTTGCTCAGCGCGTCGCGCAGGCGGTCGACCAGTCCCACACCGGGGCCCACCACCTTGTGGAAGAGCTGGTTGTTCGGAGCGCCCGGATGCGGGCGGGTGGGCGCGATCTCCTTGGCGGTGTTCACCTTCTTGGCCATCTCGATCAGCTCGTCGCGCGGGATCTTGGCCCGGAGCGCGGGGAACTGCTCGTCCTCCTCGTCGCTGACGTGGTCGCGGAGGATGTCCTCGAGCTGGGCGACCAGGCCGACGAACTCCGGCGTCCCCCCGTCGACGCCCTCCAGCTGCTTCATCGTCCTCTCGAGCTCCTTGTGCTCCTCGACGTCGTGCTGGACTGCCTCGTCGCCGTTCTCGAGGTGCTTGCGCATGGCCGGGTAGACATACATCTCCTCGGCGACGCTGTGGCGGACCAGCTCGCTGATCACCGTGTCCGCCAGGTCGCGGCGCTGCTCGGCGTTCGTGGTGCTCTTGATCTGAGCGATCAGGTCGAGTACCTCATGGTGGTCGGTGGTCAGGACGTCGACAACGTCCTGCGGCATGGCGTATTCGGTCATCTGGCTTCTCCTAGGCGGTCCCTGCCCGTACGGGCGGTCCTAGTGGCTTACCCGCCGTGCGCGGGCCGTAACGTGCTGGCGTCAGCGACAGCCGCCAGGAGAGGAGCACGACCCATGGAGATCACGCCGAAACCGCCGACCAGCAAGGGGCCCGCGCAGATGTTCACCGGTGATGTGTGGTTCGACGTGATCGCCGCCGGTCAGCTGCCGTCCCGGCTCCGGGTGAACCTCGTCCGCTTCTCGCCCGGCGCGCACACCGCCTGGCACCGGCACGCCAACGGCCAGACGCTGCACGTCGTCGACGGTCGCGGGCTGGTGCAGTCACGGGGCGGGGAGGTCACACCCATCCGGCCCGGCGACACGATCTACACCCCACCCGGCGAGTGGCACTGGCACGGCGCCGCGCCGGACCATTTCATGGCCCATCTGGCCATGTGGGAGAGCCTCGCCGACGGGCAGGAGGGCCCGGAGACGGAGTGGGGCGAGCATGTCGGCGACGACGAATATCCCGCCTCCCTGGGCTAGTTGAACTTCGACACGCTCGGGGCCGTAGTCAGGGCCGGTGCGGGCTGCGCCAGGCATCGGGTCGCTTCGGTAGGTGGCTGCCAAAGAGTCAGCGATGTAGTGCCCAAGGAGCTGCGCTGCCCGATCTACCCTCAATCTCTTAGGGGTTGACCGCGGACTAGCCGGGGCTGCCGGCGGGCTCTTGCGCGCCGGCAGCCCACGACAACTACTACTGACCGATCTTCTGGTCAGCGATCTGCTGACCCTTGTCGATCTGCTCGGTGTGCTCGCCGCCGGTCTTGGCCTCGGCGGCGTCGCCGGCCTTCTCGATGCCCGCGTCGCTGACCTTCTCGCCCACGCCAGACTGCGCGGCCTTGTCCTTCAATTCGTCCAGACCCATGGTCGGCTCCTTTCGCTCGGGATATTTCCGAGTGGCCGACTACCCCGCTTCACTCACAATGACGCACCAGTCGCGCCGTCACTCCGGCAACCACGCCTGAGTGGGGCCTGGCCGCGTCGTCTGCGGTGCCATTCTGAGAGAAACATCGCGAGTCCGGCGCCGCCTGGCGCCCTGAGGCTCGGCAGCACTCTGCCGAATCTCTACGCTGTCGACATGGTGGAACGGATGCAGCTGATGCTGCGGCTCGAGCGGGTCATGGAGGAGACCGAGTTCGGCTGGTCGCTGCTGATGGTCGGGGAGGACCAGTCGCGCAAGCTGGCCGACCTGACCAACGACCTCAAGCGGCCCTACTCCACCAGCGGCGACGAGAAGCAGATCGTCTCGGGCTACTCCTACTGGGGCATCGAGCCGGCCATCGCCTGGCAGCACGCCACCCGCGACCCCTACTACCCGGTCATGAAGGATGGCATCGAGTCGTTCACCCAGCGGTGGAACGACCTGCATTCCGCCCTCGCCGGCCCCAAGTTCCACTACATCAGCCTCGGTCCGGGCACCGGGGAGAAGGACCGGACGGTGCTGCAGACCCTGCAGCCGTCCTATCCGGAGATGCTCTATGTCCCGGTGGACATGAGCTCGGAGATGCTGCGGATCTGCCTGCAGCCGATCCGCAACCTGCCGTTCATCAAGACGTTCCGCCGCCAGACGCTGCCGGTGCAGCTCGACTTCTCCGACGACGAGAACCTCGACGAGATGCAAGGTCTGCGGGACCGGTTGATGGGGGACGAGCCCATCCTGTGGGGCCTGCTGGGCAACACCGCGGCCAACTTCGAGGACGACATCGAGCTGATCGAGCGGCTGAGCAGCCTGCTCCGGCCGCAGGACCTGCTCATGCTGGAGGTGGCGACGACCACCGAGCTGGGCGACGACGTAGCCGAGCGGATCTCGTCGGAATACCTGCGCAGCAAGGCGTTCTGCGAGTTCGTGACCAGTGCCCTGCATCAACACACGGACCTGCCGATCAACATGGACAGCCTGCAGATCTACGGCGAGAGGGTGGACGAGCGCTGCGTGGTGATCAAGGCCGTCTACCACCACAGCGACGACGACGCCAAGGTGACGCTGCCGGACCGGACGGTGATCACCCTCAGGCGAGGCGACACGATCCGGCTCTACGTCAGCCGCAAGTACGCGCCCGAGGCGCTGCACGCCGAGCTGCGGTCGCTCGGCCTCACGGTGAAGGCGACGGCGGACACGAGCTGGGCGGTCCGGCGCAAGCCGTACCGGTTCGGGCTGCAGCTGATGGTGCTGAGCCGGGACGGCAGCCCGGAGCCCGTCCACAGCCCGGCCCGGGACCTGTTCCGCAGCTGATGCTCACGCCGCGCCGGCTCATCGTCGTGGTCACCGCGGCGAGCCTGATCGCCGCCTGTGTGATCAACGTGGTCTGGTTCGCCCGCTCCTCCGGCACCAGTCGGCTGGAGCCGATCGTCGGCGTACTCGGCATCCTGGCCGGCATCACCGGTCTGGTCGCCGAGCGCTGGGCCGCCGCCCGGGAATCCCGCGACGCGGCCTTGGAGGCGATCGGCACGGAGCTGCGGGCCAACCGGGAGCTGCTCGCCTCCGACGCCTTCGGCGACGACCCGAACCAGCCGTTGCGCCGGCAGGTGTTCCCCCGCCTATACCTGTCGGCCGTGGACGCCGCCTTCGCCAGTGGGTCCCTCTCCTCCACCCAGGACGCGGAGATGATCACCGAGCTGCACGCCTGGCGCAACCAGGTCGTCCGGTTCAACTCCCAGCTCGCCCTGGCCGAGATCCTGGCCTTCACCGTCGAGTCGGAGTCGGTGCTGCGAGACCTGCGCGACGGCCTGCACGGCACCGACGGACCGCTGGCCCGGATCCGTACCGCGATCGAGGGCCTGCTCGGGCGGCTGGCCGTCGCCGCGCGCTGACCGCCCGACTTCCCGCCTCGAACTCGCACTTCCCGCCCTCGGCCGAGGGCGGGAGGTGCGAGTTGGGGGCGGGAAGTGGCGAAGGAAGAGCGTCTCTAGCGGGCGGCGGAGAAGAAGGTGCGGAGGTCGGCGACCACCAGGTCCGGGACCTCGAGCACCGCAAAGTGCCCGCCCCGGTCGAACTCCGACCAGTGCACGATCCGCGCGTTGTCCCGCTCGGCCAGCGGCCGGATGGTCTGGAAGTCGTCGGCGAACACCGCGACCCCGATCCGGCCCTGGCTGACCACCGGCTCGGTTCCGGCGTGGGCCTCGGCGTAGTGGTAGCGCACAGCGGTCGCCGAGGTGTTGGTCAGCCAGTACAGCGAGACCTGGGTCAGCACCTGCTCGACCGATACCAGGCTGGTGCCGTTGCCGAAGTTCTCGAACAGCTCGTTGTACGCCAGCTGCCCGACCGGCGAGTCCGACAGCGCCGCGGAGATGGTCTGCGGCCGGGTGCCGTTCATACTGTTGTAGCCGCCGACCGACTGGAACCAGCCGAGGAACTCCAGCGCCGCGTACTCCTTGGGCGTGAAGCGGTCGAACTCCCCCTCGGCGCCGGACGGGAACGAGAACAGCTGCAGCACGTGCGCGCCGAGGAAGCCGGGTGGGTCGAGCACGGCGAGCTCGCGGGAGACCATCGCGCCGCCGTCACTGCCGTGGGTGCCGTACGACTCGTACCCGAGGCGGCGCATCAGGGTGTCGTACACACCGGCCACCCGGGCCATCGTCCAGCCCGCGTCGACCACCGGTGTGCTGAACCCGAAACCGGGCATCGACGGGATCACGACGTCGAAGGCGTCCTCGGCCCGGCCGCCGTGAGCGACCGGGTCGGTCAGCGGCCCGATCACATCCAGGAACTCGGCGAACGATCCGGGGTAGGTGTGCAGGAGCAGCAGCGGGATCGCTCCCGGCTCGGCCGAGCGGACGTGCACGAAGTGGATCGTCTGCCCGTCGATCTCGGTGACGAAGTTGGGCACGGCGTTCATCCGCGCTTCCTGCGCCCGCCAGTCGAACCGCCGCCAGGCCTCGACCATGCGCTGCAGGTAGGACACCGGCGTGCCGTAGTCCCAGCTGTCATCCGGCGCGGGCGCGGGGAAGCGGGTGGCGGCCAGCCGGCGCTGCAGGTCGTCGAGCGCGGCTTCGTCGATGGAGATGGTGTACGGGGTGATCTGGGTGTTGGTCATGACTTCACGCTAGGAGCCAAATAGGCACGTTTCGTTCCGCTTAATCCGGGATCATCGAGACATGGTGAGGGAAAGTTCGGCGCGGCTGCTGGCGCTGCTCGGCCTGCTCCAGTCGCGCACGGTCTGGACCGGAACCGAGCTTGCGGAGCGGCTCGGCGTGAGCGCGCGCACAGTGCGCAACGATATCGACCGACTGCGCCGGCTCGACTACCCGGTGGATGCCGTACGCGGACGGGACGGGCACTACCGGCTGGGTGTCGGGGCCAAGCTGCCGCCACTGCTGCTCGACGACGACGAGGCCGTGGCCATCACCGTCGGCCTTGCCGCGGCGACCGGGATCGCCGGGATCGCCGCGACGAGCACCCGGGCCCTGGCCAAGCTCGAGGCGATCCTGCCGCACCGGCTCCGCCGCCAGGTCGACGCCGTACGCGGGGCGGTCAGTGCCGGCCCGGAGAACACCGGCACCAACGTGGCCGACCCGGAGATCGCAGTCAGTCTGCTCACCGCCATCGCGGCGGCGATCCGGGACCGGGAGGAGATCCGGTTCGACTACCGCGACCCGAATCCAGCAAGGGGGACGACCCCCTTGGACCCCCGCGGCGCGCCAACAACACACGGGCGCGCGCCCGAGTGGCAGCAGGTGCAGCCGTACCGCCTGGTCAGCTGGCAGCGCCGGTGGTACCTGGTCGGCCGCACCGCGCGTACCGACTCCTGGTCGACCTACCGGCTGGACTGGATGAGACTGCGTACGCCGGGCGGGCCGCGGTTCACCCCGGTCGAGCTGCCGGGCGGGGACTACACGGCCTTCGTGCTCCGCGAGGTCGCGTTCGCCGGCTGGACCGTGCACGCCCGGATCCTGGTCGATGCGCCCGCGGCCGAGGTGCTGGCCCGGATCAACCCGGCGGTCGGGGTGGTCGAGGCCGTGGACGACCACCGGTGTGTTCTGGTCACGGGGGCCGACAGCGTGGAGGTCATTGCCGTCTACATCGGCATGCTCGGGCTGGACTTCCACGTCGATGGGCCGCCCGAGCTGGTGGCACAGCTGGCAGTGGTCGGGGAGCGCTACCGGCGCGCGGTCGAGGTGCCCTGAGCGCCGATCAGGACCGTGGCCGGGTGGCCGTTGACCAGGATGTCGTGCCGCGCCGTCGGCGACAAGGCGGCGGCCGTCAGGGCCTCAGCCATCGTGTCCGCGTTGCGGCGGTTGATCAGCAGGACATACCGACCACGGTCGGGGTGCAGGGTACGGGCGAAGGACTCCCCGATCGCCTGGGCGAACTCGCCGAACGGGCGGTCGAGCTCCTCGTGCTCGCCCCAGGGCGGGTCGGTGACGATCACGTCGATGGTGTCGTCGGGAACGCTGGGCAGGGTCAGCGCGTCCTCGGCGAGCAGGCCGACCTGAGCCCGCCTGGGCAGCTGGGCGGTCAACGCTCGGCGATGCCGGTCGAGGTCGAGGTCGGAGTAGCCCAGCGATCGGGCCGGCAGCTCCGCCCGGGCCGCCACCAACGCCCCGCTGCCGCCGAACGGGTCGAGGAAGCGGTCCTCGGGCGTCGGCTTCGACGCGGCGACCAGCATGGCCGCGAGCTCGTACGCCAGCGCCCCCTTGGCGGTCGGCGTACGCGGCGGCTTGGGCAGCCGGGCACCGAACAGCAGCTCCGGCAGTCCCTGGCGCCCGATGATCCAGTACTCCTGGCCCATGCCCCGGGGCTCCAGCCGGGCGCCCGTGTGCCGGGCGACCGCGTGCTCCAGGGCGCCGCGCGCCCGCGGCTCGATCGGCACCAGGCCGCCGTCGAGATGAGCCATCAGCCGGAACCGGTCCGGCGAACCCGGTACCGACCGGAACTGCTCGCGCCGCAGCGACTGGCTGACCCGCCTCACGCTCTTGGCCAAGTCCCGGCGCTCGGTCACGGCGATGAGCAGGAACGCGTTCTTCAGGAAAGGGATCGCCGCGACCCCCGCGGGGCCAGTGACCGAGTCCAGGATCATCGCGCTGTCGTCGGCGTACTCGACCCTCAGCCGATCCAGGCGGGCCGCGAGCGCATCCCGCACCAGACCTCCGGTGCCGGCGGTGAACTGAATGTAGTAGCGCACGGGTCTACGGGACGTTCGGGTGATCGCTGGGCTCGACCGACCAGCTGGAGCCTGGGCCCATGGTCAGCACGTTGCCGTCCGGACGGAACAACATCCAGTGATCCTCGTCGGTGCTGTAGAGCGAGAACGCGATCAGCACCAGCCCGCCCTCGAACTCGAAACGCGCCGACAACGACGGGTGCTCGACGGTGACCGACGTGAGCTTCCGACCATCCAGCACCGTCACCTTCCCGGCCAGCTCGTCGCGGTCGTCCTCGGACGCCGCGAGCATGGTCATCCCGTCCTCGATCCGCCAGCCGGCCATGTAGATCCACAGGTGGTATCGCCCGTACGCGCGGCCGGTCGCCTCGGACTCCCCCAGCTCGACGGTGAGGAACGAGCCGTGGCCCAGCCGCGTGCCCCACGCCTGCAGCCCGTACGCCGCGGTCAGGCTCGCGACGACCTCGTCCCAGCTCTCCGATTCCATGTCGCGAACAACCGTAGATCACGCGGATGACCGGGCGCCGACGTACGCGGTTATGCCCTCACGTCCTCTTCTTGCTCGTGACGGCTGATCTTGACCGATGGCGAGTGGTGCGTGGTCCACCGGCACGCCGACTATCCCCCGGTCGACCCGCGGCCTGGGCCCTGACCAGGCAATCGCCTATGCCGAACGTGTCACCGCGGCCCGGCGCGGGTCGTCGAGCAGCGGCTGCAGGGCCAGCTCGGCGGCGCCGACCAGGGACGGATGGGTGAGGGCGGCGGGGCGCAGGTCTACGGCGGCCGCGTGGTCCAGGAAGGAGCGGTACGCCAGTCCGGCCCGCAGCTGCATCTCGGAGGCTCGGAGCAGGTCGGCGTAGAGACCGCCGAGCACGATGCGGTCGGGATTGAGCACGTTCACCAGGCTGGCCAGTCCCGTCGCGAGCCGGTCGGTGATCCTGCTGACCGCAACCCGGGCGGCAGTGTCGGTCGCCGCCGTCGTCACCACCTCGCGGGCGGCGGCCAGAGTCCGGCCCGCTCCCCGCCCGCCGACCGCCTCGAGCAGGGCCTTCGGGTCGGTCTCGACCTCCAGGCAACCGGCGTTGCCGCAGCGGCAGAGCCGCTCACCGCCCACCTGGACGTGGCCGACCTCGAGGGCGAACCCGGCGCTTCCGGTGTAGAGCCGCCCATCCACCACCAGCCCACCCCCGACTCCCTGCTGCCCCGTCATCACCAACAGCAGGTGGTGCGCGCCGCGGCCCACGCCATGCCGCGACTCGCCGAGTGCGGCCAGGTTGGCGTCGTTGCCGATGGCCAGCGGGAGCGCACCGTGCCCGAGCGAGCTGAGCAGGCCGGCCAGCACCGTACGCGCCGGCACCGCGCTCGGCCAGGACAGGTTGTGGGCGGCCACCACCGAGCCGTCGGCCCCGACGGCCGTGGGCAGGGCCACCCCCACCCCGGCACACGGCCGAGTCGCCCGGTCGAGCACGATCCGGACCCGGTCGACGACCAGGCCGAGCACCGCTTCGGGCGTCGCCGGGTCGGGCAGCGGTACCTCGGTGATCGGGCCGAGCACCGCCCCCAGCTCGGCCTCGGCGACCAGCAGCGACTCCACGCCAACCTGGACGGCGACCACCATCGGCGCGCGCGGGCCTATTTCGACCCCGTGCGAGGGCCGCCCGGTCTTGGCGCTGGGACGGCCCTTGGTTCGAGTGACCACCAGGCCCAGCTGTTCGAGCTCGCGCAGGACCGTGCCGGTGGCCGTCCTGGTCAGGCCGAGCCGGGACGTCAGCTCCGAACGTCGGGTCACGCCGTCGAGGTGCAGCAGGGTCAGCGCTCGCGAGAGGGAGCTGGCCGAGGTGACCGGTGACGGCTTCGTCGGTAGGCCAGGCACGGGACTAGTGTCCGTATGTAAGGGCGCTTGACAAAGAGCGGCCCCGCGTGTCGCCCTGACTTCTTCCGGCGCTCGCCCCAATGTCCCCTGGTCGGCCGAGGGATGACACCGTCCCCCGGAAACGAGTGCATGTGGTCGGCGCCGCCGGGGTAGGGGCGGGACATGACGAATTCTCGGAAGCTCGCCGTAGTGACCGGCGCGTCCAGCGGTATCGGGCTGGAGCTGGCGTTGCAGTTCGCCGACAACGATTTCGACCTGGTGATCTGCGCGGAGGACGCCGGTTTGGCGGCCGCGGCCGATCGCATTCGCGAGCGCGGCGCTCAGGTCACGGTGGTGCAGCGCGACCTCCGTCTGCCGGACGGCGTGGAGGACCTGTATGCCGTGACGAACGAGCTCGGCCGGCCCGTCGACGCCGCGGCCGTTAACGCCGGGGTGGGACGCGGCGGGGTGTTCTGGGAGACGCCGCTGGCTGACCTGCTCGAGGTGGTCGACCTGGATGTCCGCTCGACGGTGCACCTGACCCGCCTGCTGCTGGCCGACATGGTCGCTCGCAACGAGGGCCGGCTGCTGTTGACCTCGTCGATCGCCTCGACGATGCCCGGGACCTACCAGGCGGTCTACAACGCCGGGAAGTCGTTCGTGCAGTCCCTTGCCGAGGCCCTCCAGGAGGAGCTGAAGGACTCCGACGTCACCGTGACCTCCCTGATGCCCGGGCCGACCGAGACCAACTTCTTCCACCGCGCGGAGATGGACGACACCCCGGTCGGACAGGCGAAGAAGGACGACCCCGCCAAGGTCGCGAAGATGGGCTTCGACGCCCTGATGGCGGGCAAGGGACGGGTCGTCGCCGCCTCCCTGGCCACCAAGGCGCAGGAGGCGGCGGCCAAGGTCCTGCCCGACAAGATCAAGGCGAAGATGCACGCCGCCCAGGCGAAGCCGGAAGGCGCCGACAAGTCCTGAGCTGCGCGTACGACGGGGCTTGGGGGAGCAAAGTGCGCCCCTCTCTCGCGCCTCCCTCCTCGCGATCCCCGTCGTACGCGCTCCTTCCGCTGCCCGTCTCGGCGCCTGCTTCTCACCTGGTGCCACTTCCAGCCCGTAACTCGCACTTCCCGCCCTCGGCCGAGGGCTCGACGTGCGAGTACGGGGCGGTATGTCGAAACTGGGCCGGCGAGTTGTCCACAGATTCGCCCACCGGGCTTACGCCGCAGGCTCGTTGTCCGGTGCAGTGGCCGGTCATGAACGGAATTCTGCTGACCAAGACCCTGCGTGACCAGGGATTCAGCTACGACGAGGTCATCCGCCGCCATCGGCGCGGCGACCTCGAACGTGTTCGGCGGGGAGCGTACGCGACACCGCGCGACCGCGAGCTCGGGCGGGACGATCGGCACCGACGGCTGGTCCAGGCCACGGTGCCGCAGCTGGTGGCCGGCTCAGTGGTCAGC
>DASQUF010000139.1:0-2603 GCA_035641435.1 Propionibacteriaceae bacterium
GCACCTCGGCGCCACAGTGGCGACGACCGCGAGCGGAAGGAACGCGGAGCTGGTGCGCAGCCTCGGCGCCGACGTCGTCGTGGACTACAGGAAGGAGGACTTCGCCGACGTCCTCGCCGGCTACGACGTCGTGCTGGACTCACTCGGCGGCGAGAACCTCGAGAAGTCGCTCACGATCCTCAAGCCCGGCGGACAGGCGATCAGCGTGACTGGTCCGCCGGATCCCGGGTTCGCGAAGCAGCTCGGGGCGCCGAAGCTCATCGGCGTCGTGATGGGGCTGCTGAGCCGAAAAATCCACACCCAAGCCCGGAAGCTAGGTGTGAGCTACTCGTTCCTGTTCATGCAGGCCGACGGCGCCCAGCTGCGCGAGCTGGCCGCCCTCTACGACGCCGGCCACCTCCGCCCGGTCATCGACAAGACGTTCCCATTTGGCCAGACCCTCGAGGCGTTGGCGTACCTCGAGCAGGGCCGCGCCAACGGCAAGGTCGTCATTACCCTCGACTGAGGTCCCACTACGGCAAACGCCGGTGCTGCGCTCCTGCAGAGCCCGCATTCTGCGCAGTGGTCTCAGTTGTGGTTCAGCAAGCCTCGGCTGCGACCACTTGATGCCCAGTTTTCGGAGGAGCAGCAAAGCGATGATCAACTGGAGAACCCTCGAGCGGGATCGGTTCGAGCATTGCTATGCCGCGTTCATGACCAGGCCGACGACTTCCACCGCGCCTACCTCCGGCCGGCGGCGATGGTGGCATCGACTACATCGCCACCACCAACGCCGGCGTGGTCCCGGCTACCAGCTCAAGCTGGGGCAAGGGCGGGCCGAGTCGGCAGGTGGGCGGGCAGCTGACTCCGGGCCGGGCACCGGACTGCCTCAGCGCGGCAACGCAACCTCGGCATCGAACCAGGTGCGTTGGTCGGGCAGGCTTGGAGCCAGCCGTATCGCCTCGGCCAGGTCCGCCAGCGCGGGCTCGGCCCGCACCGGGTCAGGCGCAGGCTCCGGCCAGTCGCCGCCCGGCCAGTAGGTCAGTACGCAGAGTGTCTTGGCGGAGAGGTTGACGCAGATGCGCGGATCACTTCCGCCACTGATGCGCCCCTCAAACCCGTCGACCCGGAGCACCCGCCCGCGAAACCTGGTGGCGCCAGACTGGTCGAGCGGGGCGGCGACCACCAGGTTCACCTCGCCGGGCTCGATGTCGTCGCGGCCCAGGTGCAGCTCGGTGCTGCCCGTCAAGGGATACTCGGTGAGGCTGAGCACCCGGTAGCCCTGCGGGAGCGCGGTGAGTAGGTACGGAATCCGGGCTGAAGCGGGACGGAACCGCACCCGCTCGGCGGTCGTGACCAGCAGCGACTCGTCGAGGCGGGTGGTAGCGCAGCTGACCTGCGCCCAGGCTTGGTGGGCATACTCCCACGCGAGCAGGTAGTTGCCGCTGCCATCCTGGCCGACGAATCCGTCCCGGCCGTGCACCCGAGCCCCATTCAGCCGGATCGTCTCGGTGTCGTCGAAGCTGCCGGTGGTGTGCACCGTAACCAAACAGCCATCGTGCTCCCGTCCGGGAGGCTGGAACTGTGTGGTCTCGGTGGTCGTGGTCAGCGCCCGCGAGGTGACAATCCAGCCGCGAGGTAGTCGGACGACATGGCTGAACCGCCACACGCCCGCGGTCCGCACCTCGGCCGGCAGCCGCGGAAGCCAGAACGTCGGCACACTGACCGCGGCCCCGATGAGGAGGACGACCACGGTACCGAGGGCAACGAGCCGCCGGCGCCGCGTACGGTTCCGCCCACGGGCGGCGGCGAGACGGCGGTAGACCTGCTCGAGGTCGGTCGCCCCGGCCCGGAGGAGCGCCACCTCCTCGGCGCAGGGACCGGCTGTCGCCAGCTCTGCACTGACCTGGGCCGGCGGTCGATCCAGGACGGACGCGATGGTCAGCGGCGTCATCCCGACACCGTCGCGAAGGACGACGGCGGCCCGCGCCGGCGGGGAAAGCGCACCGAGTAGACCGGCTGCGGCGACGCCGGCGGTCCGGCGCCGGTGGGTGGCCACGAACCGGCCCACGAGCAGCGCCAGCAGGTCGTCGTCCGCCGTCTCCGCGGCGGGCTGCCGGGACAGCCGTCGCGGCGTGCGGAGGATCGTCTCGGCCACCAGGTCGGCGGCCGCCTCGGCCGAGCCGGTCAGCGCCGTGGCCAAGCCGAGCAGGTCCGGGATCTGGTCACGCAGCCAGCCGGGAGTCTGCTGCACGCGCGCCGGCGCCGTCACCTGCCCAGACTACGCGGGGGCCGCCTCAGGCGAGAGCCGCGGAGACCACCTCGCGAGTCGCCGACTGCACCTCGGCCAGGTCGGACCGCCGGCCAGATCCAGCGTTCGCTGCTCATCGGCGGACTGGTCGCCGAGGTCCGGCTCCTGCTGTCCACACACCTAAGCCCGGCCGAGCCCGCGCTGGCGGACCCGGCCGCGACGCGACGCGCCGGACGGTCGGCCGATCTCCTCCGACTCGCCGCCGAGGGAGACGGCCAGAGCCGTCAGGTAGCGACGCCGCAGATCGGCCTTGCCGATGGCCGCGCACAGATCTGACGCCCCTTCCCGCGCGGTGATCAACCTCGTCGCAAGG
>DASQUF010000140.1:0-2218 GCA_035641435.1 Propionibacteriaceae bacterium
TGCCACAACCTCGGCCGGCAGCTCGGGCTCCGCCTGCTGCTCAAGCGCGAGGACCTCAACCACACGGGGTCACACAAGATCAACAACGTCCTCGGCCAGGCTCTGCTGGCCAAGCGGATGGGCAAGACCCGGCTCGTCGCCGAGACCGGGGCCGGCCAGCACGGCGTGGCCACGGCCACGGCGGCCGCGCTCTTCGGCCTGGAGTGCACCGTCTACATGGGCAAGGTGGACACCGAGCGGCAGGCGCTCAACGTCGCCCGGATGCGGCTGCTCGGGGCGGACGTCATCGCCGTCGAGTCCGGCACCCAGACGCTCAAGGACGCCATGAACGAGGCGATGCGGGACTGGGTCGCCTCGGTGGACCACACCCACTACCTGATCGGCACGGTCGCCGGTCCGCACCCGTTCCCGATGCTGGTGCGGGAGTTCCAGCGGGTGATCAGCACCGAGGCCCGGGCCCAGCTGCTGGACCGCTACGGCCGGCTGCCCGACGCCGTCGCCGCGTGCGTCGGCGGCGGCTCCAACGCACTGGGCATCTTCGCCGACTTTCTCGATGACACCGAGGTCGGCCTCTACGGCTTCGAGGCCGGTGGCGACGGGGTGGAGACCGGCCGGCACGCGGCCACCATCTCCGCCGGCTCGATCGGGGTACTGCACGGCATGCGGACGTTCGTGCTTCAGGATGAGGACGGTCAGACCCGGGACTCGCACTCGATCTCCGCGGGGCTTGACTATCCCGGCGTCGGGCCGGAGCACTCCTGGCTGGCCGAGACGGGTCGGGCTCACTACACCCCGGTGACCGACGGCGAGGCAATGGAGGCGTTCCGCCTGCTGGCCCGAACCGAAGGCATCGTGCCGGCGATCGAGTCGGCGCATGCGCTGGCCGGGGCGCTCACCCTGGGCCCGCGGCTGCCCGCCCGGTCCGACGGGCAGCCGCCGCTGATCCTGGTCAGCCTGTCGGGCCGTGGCGACAAGGACGTGGACACCGCGATCAAGTGGTTCGACCTCGACACCTCCGGCACCGGTTCGGAGTCCGGCGAGCGGATCGACGCGAGTGCCGCACTCCCGCCGGTCCAGCTGGAGATCGCCGGTGCCTCGACCGGGGCCGGCGAGGAGCTGTGAGCAGGTCCCTCGGGCTCACTGGACAGCGGTTCGCCGACGTGCGCAGGAGCGGTCGGGGCGCCCTGGTCGGATTCCTGCACGTCGGCTACCCCGACGTACCGACCTCGCTCGCCGCCTTCCGTGCCCTGACCGGCGAGGGGGACTCGCCCGGGGTCGACCTGGTCGAGGTGGGCATGCCCTACAGCGACCCGATGATCGACGGGGTGACGATCCAGCGCGCCGGCACCCGGGCCCTGGAGCGCGGGGTGCGGACCCGGGACGTGTTCGCGGCGGTTGAGGCTGTGGCCAGCACCGGTACCCCGGCCGTCGTGATGACCTACTGGAACCTGGTCGAGCAGTACGGGCCGGCTCGCTTCGCCCGGGACCTGTCGGCGGCAGGTGGAGCCGGAGCGATCACCCCCGACCTGACACCGGACGAGGCCGGGGAGTGGCTGGAGGTCTCCGACGGGGCCGGTCTGGACCGGATCTTCCTGGTCTCGCCGTCCTCCACCGACGAGCGGCTGGCGCGCACCGTGGCCGCCTGCCGCGGCTGGGTCTACGCCACCTCCGTGATGGGCGTCACGGGAGCCCGGGCCGAGACCTCGTCGGCCGCACCGGCTCTGGTCGCCCGAATCCGGGGAGCCGACCCGCACGCGATGGTCGGCGTCGGTCTCGGGGTCTCCAACGGGACCCAGGCACGGGAGGTCACCGGCTACGCCGATGCAGTGATCGTCGGTTCGGCGCTGGTCCGCACGCTGCTGGATGCGGAGGACGCCGGCCGCCCGGACGACCTCAGCGGGCTGCGGGCCGTGGTCACCGACCTGGCCGACGGCGTTCGGCGTGCGGAGCGGGAACTAACCTCGCAGACGTGAGGTTAGGGGCACGTGAGGGAGCCTGCGAGCTCACCAACCAGCACAGCAGCAGCGCGAACGGGGACGACGAGCGTGAGCGAGGAGGACACGTGAGCAGAACCGCGATGCGTGCCGTACTGCTGGCGATGGGCCTGGTGCTGCTGGTCACCGGGTGCACCGCACCGACCGCGCACTCGGGCGACCCCGCCAACGCCGATGCCGAGGGCTACCTCGGTGGCACCTCGTTGCCCGAGCCCTACGCCATG
>DASQUF010000141.1:0-8575 GCA_035641435.1 Propionibacteriaceae bacterium
GACGCACAGGCCACCACCGGCCACCAACATGGTGCTGCCGGCGAACGGCGTGTCATTGAGCGCCCCCGTCACCCGCATCTGCCGGCGCCCACCGAGCTCGCCTACGAGGTCCTCGGGCACGTCGACGACAGCCAGCCCGCCCGGCTTGTCTTCCCGCCACCGCCGAACCCGGCCTGAGAAGTTCACCATGGGCGGCAGCCTGCCACCCGGGCCCGGCTAGCCACGCCAGCCGTCTCAAGATGGCTAACGAGTGTCAGAACGCCGTTCTCGGCACGCGCCAGCCGTCTCAAGACGACAAACGTGGGTCGCCCTCTCTGGCCCCGTCGTCGCTCAGCTCACGGGTAGGACGACGATGCCGTCCTCATCGGAGACCACGACCTGACCAGGGGCGATCCTGATCCCGCCGATCTCGACAGGCTCACCCACGATGCCGGCACCGGTCTTGGTGCTCTTTCTGGGGTTGGTGCCCAGAGCCTTGATCCCGATGGCCATCTCATCCAGTGCCACCGAGTCCCGGACCGACCCGTGCACGATCAGACCTGACCACCCGCGCTTCACCGCGATGCCGGCAATCAGGTCACCGACGAGCGCGCAGCGCAGCGACCCGCCGCCGTCGACGACCAGGACCGCACCCGATGCGTTCTCCCAGCTGGACAACGTCGACTTCAGCAAGGCGTTGTCCTCGAAGCACTTCACCGTCACCGCCGGCCCGGCGAACCGGCGGGAACGCCCGAAGCTGCGGAACTGCACCGGGATCGAGCCCAGCTCCTCGCCGTAGCGGTCCACCAGGTCGGCGGTCGCCTCGACGGCCGGATCGCTCACGAGTCCTCCTCGCTTACGCTCGTCGGCCACGTTCGCGGCGCTGCTGTGTTGGATGGCGAGCTCGCAAGCTCGCTCACGAGGCGGCCCGGACGGTGAGCACCGGGCAGGGCGCGTTCATCAGGATCTGGTTGGCGTTGCTGCCCAGCAGCATCTTTCCGACGGCCGACCGCTTGCGGATGCCGATCACGCAGAGGCTGGCATCGACCTCCTCCAGCACGTCGAGCAGCTCGTCGGCGGCGTCGCGGCCGCGCAGCTCCTGACGGATGGTGACCTCGACCCCGGCCTCCTCGGCTGTCGTCCGCACCCACTCCAGGTCCGCCGGCTGGGCGTACGTGGGGTCGTCCAGGGACTCACCGCGCCCAGAGTTGACCACAACCAGTGGCTCAGACTCCTTGCGGGCCTGCTGGATGGCCGCAGCCAGCGCGGCCCGGCCGGGCGCAGCCGGGGTGTAGCCGACCACGATGGTCATCTCCGTTCCTCCCTGGTAGCTCCGGTGGTGGGCGTTTCGGTATCGCCCGTCGTGATGTGGTGGTGCTCGGCCACTTGGAGCGCCGGCTCAGCCGTCATCGCGTCGACGGCGCTGGCCGCCCGGGAGGGAAGAATCCTGCGGATCAGCGGGAAGAGCAGCGGCCAGGCCAGGATGAGCACGATGATCACGTAGATCGTGCAGGCGATCGGCGACAGCACATACTGCCCCGTCGCTTGGTCGATGCTGCCGAACAGGCCGGAGACCTCACCGCCCGACAGCTGCAGCGCCCGCCGACCCTGCAGCTCGACCCGGGGACCGAGAATGACCGCGATGATCAGCGGCAGGACCGGTAGCCCGAACCGCCGCATCACGAACCCGAGCAACCCGAGCGCCAGCAGCAGGATGAGGTCGAACGGCGTCCCGTTGACCGCGTACGCGCCCATCGAGGCAAAGAACAGGATGCCCGCGTACAGGTAGGGCCGCGGTAGCCGCAGCAGCCGGGCCCACACCGGGGCCAACGGCAGGTTCAAGATCAACAGCATGGTGTTGCCGATCAGCAGGCTGGCGATCAGACCCCACACCAGGTCGCTCTCCCGCTGGAAGAGCAGCGGCCCCGGCTGCAGCCCGTACGACGTCAGTGCGGCCAGCATGACCGCCGCCGTGGCGTTGGTCGGCAGGCCCAGCGACAGCAGCGGCACCATGGTCCCCGCGGCGCTGGCGTTGTTCGCCGCCTCTGGACCGGCCACGCCCTCGATCGCGCCCTTGCCGAACTCCTCCGGGTGCTTGCTCAGCCGCTTCTCGCTGACGTAGGACAGGAACGTCGGGATCTCCGCCCCGCCGGCCGGGATGGCGCCGAACGGGAACCCGAACGCAGCGCCGCGCAGCCACGGCTTCCAGGACCGCTTGAAGTCCTCCCGGCCCATCGCGACGCCCTTCACCCGGATCACGTCCACCGGCTTGCGGCGCAGGTGCGCCGCCACCCAGAGGGCCTCACCGACGGCGAAGATGCCTACCGCCACCACGACCACGTCGATGCCGTCGCCGAGCTGCGAGATACCGAAGGTGAGCCGCGGCTGCCCGCTCACCGAGTCGATACCGACCAGACCGATGGCCAGACCGATGGTCAGGGAGATGAACCCGCGCAGCCGCGACGTGCCCAGCACCGCGGTCACCGCGATGAAGGCCAACAGCATCAGCGCGAAGTACTCCGGCGCCCCGAGCGAGACCCCGAACCGGGCGATCGGCGGCGCGAAGAAGGCCACCAGCAAGGTCCCGATGGTCCCGGCCACGAACGACCCCAGGGCCGCGGTGGCCAGCGCGGGCGCGGCGCGACCGCCCTTGGCCATCAGGTTGCCCTCGATGGCGGTGACCACCGAGGCCGACTCGCCCGGAGTGTTCAACAGGATCGACGTGGTGGACCCGCCGTACATGCCGCCGTAGAAGATGCCGGCCAGCAGGATGATCGCGCTGGTGGGCTCGAAGGCGTAGGTCACCGGCAGCAGCAGGGCCACCGTCATGGCCGGCCCGATCCCGGGCAGCACCCCGACGGCAGTGCCGACCAGCACCCCGATGAAGGCGAGCAGCAGGTTGATCGGGGTGACCGCTGTGGCGAACCCGTCGATCAGGAACTGGAGGCTGTCCATCACAGAATCCCCTGCAGAATCCCCGCGGGCAGCGGTACGCCGAGTCCGATCGCGAACCCGTAGAAGGTGATCAGCGCCAGGGCAACACTGATCACCAGGTCGCGGATGAAGTGCCGACTACCCAGCACGATCACCAGCCCGTAGAAGAGCAGCGACCCGCTGATCACCCAGCCCAGGAGGTCGATCAGGACGATGTTCGCCGCGAACACCCCGACCAGCATCAGCACGGTCTTGAGATCGGCCTTGGCGTGCAGGTCGATGTCCTCACCGGCCTCGGCCTCGCCCACGTTGCCGCGGGCCACCGCCAACGCCAGCAACCCCGCCAGCAGGATCAGGGCGGCGCCGACCATCACCGGCAGCGGCTTCGGGCCGAGCGGGTCGACCCCCGTCACGTTGTTACTGAGCCGCAAGGCGTCGACGAGCACGATCACCCCCGCCACCGCCAGCCCGGCGCAGAGGACGAAGTCCGGAACCCGGCTCGGGGCCGGATGCGGCTCGGCCGCCGGGTTGGGAACCCCGGCGGCCGCGGCCGCGTGACTCATGCCAGCCCGAGCTCGGTCAGCACACCCTCGACCCGATCGGACTGCTCGGTCAGATAGGTGGTGAACTCGGCCTGCTCCAGGTAGGCGTCGGCCCAGCCGTTCTTCTCCAGCACGGCCTTCCAGTCCTCGCTGGCGTGCATCTTGGCGACCGCGTCGACCAGAGCGGCCTTGTCGGCATCGGAGATCTCAGGAGCGGCCACCACACCGCGCCAGTTGGTGAACTCGAGCTCGATCCCGGACTCCTTCAGCGTCGGGGCGTCCACCGACGCCATCCGCTCCGGGCCGCTGACCGCGAGCACCCGCACCTCGCCGGCCTCCACCTGGTCCAGGAACTCCCCGACCCCGGAGGCGGCGAACGCCACCTTGCCGCCCAGCACAGCCGGCAGCAGGTCACCGCCACCGTCATAGGAGATGAAGTTGACCTCGGTGGGCTTGACCCCGACGGTCTCCGCCAGCTGCATCGGCAACAGATGGTCAGGTCCGCCCGGGACCGAGCCACCGCCCACCGCGAGTCCCTTGGGGTCGGCCTTCCAGGCGTCCATCAGCTCGGTGATGGACTTGTAGGGCGAGTTCTTCGCCACGACGATGGCGCCGGACTCCTCGATCAGCTTGGCGATCGGCGTGGTCTGGTCCAGCTTGGCTTCGGACTTGTTGGTGTACTGCGCGCCGACGACACCGAGGCCCATCATCATCAGGAGCTTGCCGTTGCCCTTCTCCGACACGGTCCGGGCCAGCCCGACGGTGCCGCCGGCTCCGGCAAGGTTGAACACCTCGACGTTGCGGGTCGCCTCGATGTCGTCCATCACCTTGGCCGCCGCGCGGGCCGTGGTGTCGTACCCGCTGCCGGCGGTGTTGGGCACCATGAAGCGCAAGCCGGTGATCGGGCCGGAGGCCGCAGGGGCGGAGCCGCCCGGCTCCGTGCGGTCCGCGGTGGCGCCGCAGCCGGCGACCAGCATCGCGGAGGCGGCCAACACGGCCGCGGTCACTCGAAAGCGATTGAACATCGTCGTTCCTTCCTCAGGGCCGAATCGGCCACACTGGCGGATACCGGTGATCCTGTCAGTGGCTACCCCCGGTTGTCTGTATCTGGCCATGGTGATCGTTGTGGTCTTTGTGGTCGCGGACTCATCGCCGCCTCCCGGGGTGACAATGGCAGACGTCGACGAAGTCGTCGGCGGCACCCGAGGAGGGACGTGCATACGCGGCTGTGGCGATCCCTCGCCTCCCAGCTGGTGTTGGTCCAGCTGATCCTGATCGCCGCCGTGCTCGTCGCCGTCTCGGCCGTCTCGGTCGAGCAGACGCGTCGGCAGTTCCAGACCGACCAGACCCGCCGGGTACTCGCTCTGGCCGAGAACCTGGCGGCCACGGCCCTCATCCGCCGCGGGCCACTGATCCAGAACGACGCCACTCTGCCCGCCGCCGCCGCCCAGCTGCAGCAGGTCACCGGCGCCGGCGTCGTGCTGATCGCCGACCCGACCGGCAAGGTGCTGGCCGGCACCGATCCAGACCTGCTGAACGAGCAAGTGGCCTGGCCGGAGCTGGCCGCCGCGCCGCGGCGCTCCAGCACCACGATCACCGAGCTGGGCAGCCGCAGCTACCTGATCGCGGCCGCCCCGATCTTCTCCAGCAGTACCCCGGTTCGACACCTCGGCATCGCTCTGGTCGGAGAGCTCAATCCCAGTCGCCGCGACGCCCTCGCCGCCGCTGCGCCCACGCTGGTCACCTACCTCGGCGCCGCCATGGTGCTGGGGGTCGTGGGCTCGCTGCTGTTGGCCCGCTGGATCAAGCGGCAGACGTTCGGCCTCGAGCCAACCGAGATCGCGACGCTCGTCGAGCAGCGGGAGGCCGTCTTCACCGGGATTGCCGAGGGAGTCATCGCGCTCGATCCGAACGACCGGGTGACCATGGTCAACCCGTTGGCCGCTCAGCTGCTGTCGCTGCCCGCCGAGCCGATCGGTCAGAGCCTGGCCGACCTGGCCATCGAGGGCCGACTGCGCGAGGTGCTCACCGGCGCCACCGGGGCCGAGCGAGACGCCGTCGTCATCCGTCGCGGACGGGTTCTGGTCCTGAACCGGATGCCGGTCCTCCATGACGGGCGCACGATCGGGTCGGTCACCACGCTGCGCGACCGCACGCAGCTCGCCGAGCTGGAGAGCGAGATCGGCGCCTTCCGCGGCACGACGGACCTGCTGCGGGCCCAGACGCACGAGTTCGCCAACCAGCTGCACACCATCTCCGGCCTGATCCAGATCGGCGACTACGACGAGGTGGTCAGCTACGTCGGCGCCTTGACCGAGGGCCGGGCCGCGGTCGACCTCACCGTGGCCCGGCGGGTCCGCGACCCTTCGGTCGCCGCGCTGCTGGTGGCCAAGGCGGCAGTCGCCGCCGAGCGACAGGTGACTCTCCGCGTCGGCTCGCAGACCCATCTCGACCCACTCGAGCCGACCTGCTCCTACGACGTGGCGACGGTGCTGGGCAACCTGATCTCCAACGGCATCGACGCGGCGGCCAGCCGCCGAGCCCCAAATGAGGAGGCATGGGTCCAGGTGGAGATCCGGCAGTCCGGGCGTACGGCTGAACTGCGGGTTCGTGATTCCGGGCCGGGTGTCGACGCCCGGATCGCCACCGAGGTCTTCGAGCATGGGTTCACCACCAAGGCCGCCCAGGACGGCGAGCGGGGCATCGGGCTGGCCCTGACCCGGCTGATCTCCCGGCGGTGGGGCGGCGAGGTCGAGGTCAGCAACACCGCCGACGGGGCGGAGTTCGTGGCCCGGATGACCATCGCCCCCGCCGACACCAGCGCGGTCCCAGCCCTGGCCCGCAACGGCCAACCGTGATCACCGTCCTGGTGGTCGACGACGACTTCCGAGTGGCCCGGATCCACTCGGCCTTCGTCGACCGGGTAGACGGGTTCGGCACGGTGGGATCGGCCGGGACCGGTCGCGAGGCGCTCGACCAGGCCCGCCGTCTGCAGCCCGACCTGATCCTGCTCGATCTCTACCTGCCCGACATCTTCGGCCTGGACCTGCTGAACCAGCTGCGGGTGGCCGGCGTGGAAGGCGATGCGATCGTGATCAGCGCAGCCAACGAGTCCGAGACCGTGGAGCGTGCGCTGAAGCTCGGCGTGGCGAACTACCTGTTGAAGCCGTTCAGTTTCGATGATCTGGCCAACCGGCTGAACGAGTACCGGGCCCAGCGTTCGCGCCGACCGCGGCCCCTGGTCGGCAACCAGGCGGAGGTGGACCGGATCTTCGGCCGGCCCGGAACCGGGCGGCTGACCGCCCTGCCCAAGGGTCTCAGTCCGGAAACCGCTGAGCTCATCTTGCGTTCGCTGTCCGCCGAACCCCGGTCGGCGCAGGAGTGCGCCGACGCGGCGGGCATCTCGCGGGTCAGTGCCCGGCGATACCTAGAGCTCTACGTGCAGCAGGGCATGGCGCAGGTCTCGCTGCGCTATGGCAGCCGCGGTCGTCCGGAACGGCGCTACACGCGGGTCGCGGACGGCTCATAGCGCCATGCTGACCTGCACCATTCTCGACGACTACGCCGACCTGGCCCGGTCCTTCGCCAACTGGGACGCGCTGCCCGGCGTACGCGTCCGGACCGTTCCCGACCACCTCGCGGGCGACGACCTGGTCGAGGCCATCGCGTACAGCGAGATCGTGGTGATCATGCGGGAACGTACGCCGTTCCCGGCCGGATTGCTCGACCGACTGCCGCGACTTCGGCTGCTGATCACCACCGGGATGCGCAACGCCTCCGTGGACCTGGTTGCGGCCCGCGCTCGAAACGTCACGGTGTGCGGAACATCCAGTCATTCCCAGCCGCCCGCCGAGTTGACCTGGGCCCTCATCCTGGGACTGGCCCGGCGCCTGGACCGGGAGATCCTCCGGGCCGACGGCCACTGGCAGCGCACCGTGGGCACCGACGTGCACGGCCAGACTCTCGGCGTGGTCGGCCTGGGCAAGATCGGGTCACAGGTGGCCCGGGTCGGTCTGGCCTTCGGCATGCGGGTCCAGGGCTGGAGCGAGCACCTCACCGCCGAGCGAGCGGCCGAGCTCGGAGTCGATCGTGCCCTGTCCAAGACCGACCTGCTCCGCACCAGCGATGTGGTCACCCTGCACCTGGTGTTGAGCGATCGCACTGCAGGCACGATCGGGGCGGCGGAGTTCGCCGCCATGAAGCCGAGCGCACTGCTCATCAACACCTCGCGGGCTGGTCTCGTCGACCAGCCGGCCCTGCTCGACGCCCTGGACCGGCCACTGATCGCCGGTTATGGGGTCGACGTCTTCGATGTCGAGCCGTTGCCGGTGGACCATCCGCTGCGCCGCCCACACGTCGTCCCCGTGCTCGCCACCCCGCACCTGGGCTACGTTACGACGGGTAACTACCGGACCTACTTCAGCGAGGCCGTCGAGGACATCCTGGCGTACCTCGCCGGAACGCCGATCCGCGTCCTGACCGAGCCGTGAGCTTCAGGGGATGCGGGGAGCCCAAGGAGGAAGAGATCGTCGGATGACGGCTGTGGTGGTCGGCTACGTGCCCCGTCCCGAGGGCCGGGCGGCGCTGGCCCGCGGCATCACCGAGGCCCAGCTGCGCGGGACCCGGCTGGTCGTGGTCAACGCGACCCGTGGCGACGCGCTGGTCGACGAGCGCTTCGTGCAGGGCGCGGCCCGCGACGACCTGGCCGCCGAGCTGGCCCAGGCCCCGGTCCCGAGCGAGCTGCGACAGCCCAGCGACGGCCGCGACATCGCCCAGCAGCTCGAGGACGTGGCCCTGGAGACCGGTGCCGACCTGATCGTGATCGGCCTCCGCCGCCGCAGCCCGGTGGGCAAGCTGATCCTCGGCAGCGCCGCCAGCCGGATCCTGCTCAGCGTCAGCGTCCCGGTCCTCGCGGTGAAGGCGGCCGAGTAGACCCCTCGGTGCGGGGTACAGCCCTGGCCGTGACTGTCTGGTTACGGATGTCGCGTCATCCCGTAGGACTTCGGGCGTCGTGAAAGACTGATGCGAATCATGCGGGTGCTGGGGACGGACAGTGATCGGCGGCAGACCATTTCGGGGCTGGTCGCCGAGCTCGAGACTCGGCTGATCGACCTCCGGCG
>DASQUF010000142.1:0-2791 GCA_035641435.1 Propionibacteriaceae bacterium
CCGCCGCACCGGCCTCGTCGACGGCCCGGTCCGCGGCGGCCCACCAGCCATCGCCGTGCGAGGGCACGGTGGTGACGACGTCCGGTGAGGGTGGGGCCTCACCGCACGGATCGTCGAGGTCGTCCCACGGACCGGTGTCCCACCCGGGCGGATCGGGCGGTTCGCCGGGCACCCCGCCCGGGTCGGGTACCGGGTCGTCGCCGAAGCCCCGGCGCACCAGGTCTTCCAGCCACCGGTCGAAGTCCTCGTCGCTCAGCGCTTCCGCGGCTCGCTCGACCGGGCCGCCGGCCACGTCGACCGGCTCACCGCTTGGGTGCGCGGTTGCAGCATCGACGGGCTGCGACTGGCCGGCGAAGGCGCGGGCCAACTGGCGGGCCATCTCCGCGGTCACGACCGTGCCGTCGACCTCGCCGAGGGCGTCGCCGCCGAGCGCGGTCTGCACCGAGGCGACGATGGTCAGCAACACCTGCACCGGCGGCAGGTCACCCTCCCCCGGCCGCAGCACCAGGTCCATCAGACAGTCGACCAGCTTCTGCCCCCGGGTCCGCCCATCGGCCGGATCGGCCTCCAGCGCGTCCACGTAGGCGCCCAGCGCCCGGTGGAAGGCCTGCGCCTCCGGAGTGGTGCACACGATCGTCACCGCCGACATGCCCACGGTGCGTTCCGGGCGCAGCGAGATCCCCCGCTGCTCCAGCGCCCGGGCCAGGTCTCGGGCCGCGTCGCGGGCGTTGGACCGGGCGACCACCCGGCGCACCCGGTCCCCCAGCGCCGCCGGCGTGGTCACCCGGTTCCGGGCCGCCACCCAGTCGATCAACTCGGCCTCGACCTTCGCGCGCAGGCCGTCGTCGGCGATCGGGGCGACGTGCTCCAGCAGGCACCACAGGTGCTTGTCGTGCAGCAGCCCGGCCTGCAGCGCGTCCAGCACCCGCGGCAGCCGCTGCACCAGCGTCAGCGACCGCTCCAGCTCCGCCTCCGCCGCCTGGACGGTGACGTTCAGCGCGATCGACAGTTCCTGGGCTGCCCACTCCGACACCGGCCGCAGCACGTCGGCCCGCGCCGCCCACCGCTCCGCCGACATCGCCCCGCGCTCACCCTGGGCGCGATCCGTAGAAGCCGGCCGCGTCGCGGCGAACTCGGCCACCGCCCGCGCGCGCAACGCCGCCTGCCGGGACATCTCCCGGTCCGCGGCCTGCACCGCACCCAGCGGACCGGTCGCCCACCCGACGACGGGCGCGTCAGCACCCAGGGTGCTGGTCGCCATCCCGCTGTCCATGCGTTCGATCGTATGTCCTGCATATCTGCTCGAGTGCAGTAGCGCAGGTCAGCCGCCGATCAGCTCCTTGAGGGGGTGCGGGTCGGTGTCGACGGCTTGCTGGAGCAGTCGGTAGAACAACATTCCTCGGGCCTTGGATTTGCGCCGGTTGAAGCGGAAGGTGAACTCGTCGAGGTAGTAGGGCAAGTGCTGAGGGCTGATCCGGTAGTGCAACGTGCCGGCGGTCCAGCGTTTGAGCAGCGACGAGACCAGGTGTGGACCGGGCATCACGGCGTCGAGATCCTCGGCGGTATTGCCCGGGGTAGGTCGATGGGTATAGCCCTTATCGGCCAGGCGCGTGAACATGCGGGCGCCGTCGGTGCAGATCGTGGCGCCGGGAGCGACTACCTCGCAGGCGAAGTCGATCATGTCGAGGCCGCCGGGTTTGTCGGCCAACTCCAATCGCACCCGGCCGAGGCGACCGCGGTCGTCACGTTCGACCGCGATGGTGATCGGCGCCTTGTCGCTGGACGGCCCACGCTTGCCGGTAGCGCGACCGCCCAGGAAGCTCTGATCGAGCTCCACGACGCCGTCCAGCAGTTCTCGTTCGGGCCGGACCATGGCGCGACGCAGTTTGTGCAGCCAGGCCCAGGCGGTTTCATACGACCCGAAGCCCAAGGCATCCTTCAGGCCCTGGGCGGAGACGCCGTTCTTCTGCGATGTGATGAACCAGACCGCGGCGAACCAGGTCGACAATGGAGTGTGCGACCGGTGGAAGATGGTGCCCGCCGTCGCCGAGGTCTTTCGGCCGCATTCGGCACACATCCATAATCCTTTGCCCGTGCGCCAACCGCCGCCGCAGCCGCACTCCGGACAAGAGAACCCGTCGGGCCATCGCAGTTGGCCGAGGTATTCGCGGCAGGCGACGTCGTCGGGAAACCATCCCCGGAATTCCTGGTAGGTCCGGGGATAGTCCACGCCGCCGACCGGGCGGACGCCTTCTGGCATCCAGCCAGGTTACTGCACTCAAGCAGATATGCAGGTCACCTGTTCGAAGTCTAGCGGAGGGGCAAGTCCCTGGAAACCTGTTTCCCCAGGGCAGAGCCCTGTCCACAGATCACCAGGAGCCTTGACACTCCATCGCCCAGTGGCGAACGCATGAAGGACAGAAGCGGTGGAGCCGACGACTACCGCTGACGCAGGGCCCAGGCCAGCGAGCGCACCGACTGGGCCAGCCGGGCCCGCGCCGTCCACGCCGAGCGGCCTTCCGGCCGCAGGTCCCGCACCACCGGCACGCTGGTCACCGGCCGGCGGGCCAGGCCCACTGCGAGCACCACGCTCGGGGCGTCGGCGGCCAGGACAGCGTCCCGGACGGGAGGCCCCATCGCGAGGAAGGCGCCGGCGTCCGGCGGCAGACCGGTCAGCCGCGCGGCAACCCGGCGGTGCAGCCCGCCGGAGAAACGCCGCATCCGCGACTCGTACACCCCGCGCCGCCCGGCGAACACCGTCGCCACGTCGCCCGCCGCCAGCCGGTCGAGC
>DASQUF010000143.1:0-5550 GCA_035641435.1 Propionibacteriaceae bacterium
CAGCTGCAGCGCCGGGCCGCGGCGATCACCCAGGGCCCGATCGACTGGGCCACCGGAGAGATCCTCGCCCTCGGGTCGCTGATCCTGGACGGGCGTACGGTGCGGCTCACCGGCCAGGACACCCGGCGCGGCACCTTCGTCCAGCGCTTCGCCTCGATCGTGGACCGCAAGACCGGCGACACCTGGGTCCCGCTGAAGCACCTCGACGACGAGCAGGGCAAGTTCCACGTCTTCGACTCGCTGCTGAGCGAGTTCGCGGCGATGGGCTTCGAGTACGGCTACTCGGTAGCCAACCCCGAGGCGCTGGTGCTCTGGGAGGCTCAGTTCGGCGACTTCGCCAATGGCGCCCAGACGATCATCGACGAGTTCATCAGCTCCGGCCAGGCCAAGTGGACGCAAAAGTCCGGGGTGGTGCTGCTGCTGCCGCACGGCTACGAGGGTCAGGGCCCGGACCACTCCTCCGGTCGGATCGAGCGCTGGCTGCAGCTGGCGGCCGAGGACGCGTTCACCGTGGCGCAGCCCTCCACGCCGGCCAGCCACTTCCACATGCTGCGGCAGCAGGCGCTCGGGGAGCTGCACCGACCGCTGATCGTCTTCACCCCGAAGTCGATGCTGCGCAACAAGCTGGCGACCTCCGACCCGGCGGATTTCACCCGCGGCTCCTGGCAGCCGGTGCTGCCCGACCCGACGGTCACGGACTCGAGCCAGGTCACCACGGTGGTCCTCTGCTCGGGCAAGGTTCGCTGGGACCTGGTCAACCGGCGTAAGGCCGCGGGTCTGGAGGGCAAGGTGGCGATCCTGGCGGTCGAGCGGCTCTACCCGCTGCCGGCCAAGCAGATCGCGGACTACCTGGCCCGCTTCGAGCAGGTGCACGAGGTGCGCTGGGTGCAGGACGAGCCGAGCAACCAGGGCGCATGGTCGTTCATGGCCCTCAACCTGCCCGGTGCGCTGGCGAAGGCCCTCCCGGACAAGGACTGGAAGCTGACCCCGATCACCCGCCCGGCGTCCTCGGCCCCGGCGGTGGGTTCGGCCAAGGTGCACGAGGTGCAGCAGCGCGAGCTGCTGGATGCGGCTTTGGCCTGAGTCGGGTGGTGACGGTGCTGCATCGGACGAAGTCCGACCGTCGAACCGTCCCGACGCAGGAGGGCTTGGTTCGACGGGAGAACAGGATCGTGAGCGCTTGCGCTCCCCACGCCTCTCAGTCGCGGAGCGACTGATGTACTTCACCGACCGGGGCATCGAGGAGCTGGCCAGCCGCCGAGGCGAGGAAGAGGTCAGCCTCGGCTGGCTGGCTGAGCAGCTGAGTGCCTTTGTCGACCTGAACCCGGAGTTCGAGGTGCCCATCGAGCGGCTGGCGACCTGGCTGGCCCGGCTGGACGACGAGGACGAATGAGGCCTCCTCGCCGTCGCGCCCTCAGGTGGTCGAGAACTCCACCAATCGGCGACTCCCTCGGGTCAGCGTGAGCACGGCGAAACCTCTGTGTGATGGGTTCAACGCGGTTGACCCCGAGCAACGGCTGGGTGAGCAGGTGGACTACCTGCCCCACGCTGCCATGCGCGAGATCGACTGGTCCCTGGCCTTGCTGCTCGACCTTCAGGCGCCGTGGGCTGACTCAGGGCTCGACGACGACCTTGCCGAACACGCCGCCGTCGATGAGCGCCGCCAGCCCGTCGGGCACCCGGTCGAGCGGTAGCACCCGGTCGATCACCGGACGGGCGCCGGTGGTGACCAGCATCCCGACGAGCGCGACCAGCTCGTCCCGGGTGCCCATCGTGGAGCCGATCACCCGCAGCGGCCGGAAGAAGATCTTGGTCAGCTCGGCCCGAACCGGTTCGGCGCCCGAGGTGGTTCCGCTGATCACCAGCGTGCCGCCCGGCCGCAGGGCGTTGATCGAGTGCGACCACGTGGCCGCTCCGACGGTCTCCATCACGGCGTCGACCCGCTCGGGCAGTCGCTCGCCCGACGCGAAGGCCTGGTCCGCGCCGAGTTCGACGGCGCGGGCTCCGCGGGCCTCGTCGCGTGAGGTGACCCACATCCGCAGGCCTGCGTGCCGGCCGAGGACGACCAGCGCGGTAGCCACCCCCCCGCCCGCGCCCTGGACCAGGACCGTGTCCCCCGGCTTGGTTCCGGACTGGGTGAAAAGCATCCGGTAGGCGGTCAGCCAGGCCGTCGGCAGGCACGCCGCCTCCGCGAAGCTCAGCTCGGAGGGCTTGTCGACCAAGTTCGCCCGCGGCGCCCAGACCGACTCGGCGAGCGTGCCCGGATAACGCTCCGACAGTAGCGAGCGCCGGGGATCGTAGGTTGCGTCCGAGCCGACGAAATCGGGATCGTTCACCACGGCGTGCACGACCACCTCGCGGCCGTCGGGATCGGTCCCGGCCGCATCGCAGCCCAGGATCATCGGCAACCGCTCGGCCGCCAGGCCGACCCCGCGCAGGGACCAGACGTCGTGCTGGTTGAGCGCAGCCGCCCTCACCTCGACGCGGACCCAGCCGTCCGGCACCGGTGGCGGCTCCGTCTCTCCCACCCGGAGGGCCGCCAGAGGGGATTCCGGGGAGGCCGCGACGGCGGAGGCAGCGAGCACGCTCGTAGAGTACGACCCGTGCCAGACGCTGAGGTCGTCACCGCCGCCTTCGTCGAGCGGCTGGGTCATCTCCCCACCGGCATCTGGGCTGCTCCGGGTCGGGCCAACCTGATCGGTGAGCACACCGACTACAACGAGGGCTTCGTGATGCCCTTCGCGCTGGCTCAGCGGGTCACCGTGGCGGCCGCACCACGTGACGACGAGCGGTGGACAGCCACCTCGCTGAGCCACGAGGGCACCGAGACCTTCGGGCCCGACGACCTGATCCCCGGCCGGCCGGGCTGGTCCGCATACGTCGCCGGCGTGGTCTGGGCCCTCGAGCAGGCCGGGCACCGCGTGGACGGCGCCGACCTGGTACTCACCTCTGATGTGCCGGTCGGGGCCGGCCTGTCCTCCTCGGCCGCCCTGGAGTGCGCTGTCCTCACCGCCCTGGTGGACCTCAACGGGCTGGACATCCCGCTGCTCGAGCGGGCCAAGATCGCGCGGCGGGCGGAGAACGACTTCGTCGGCGCGCCGACCGGCCTGATGGACCAGGCCGCCTCGACGCTGAGCACGGCCGGTCACGCGCTGTTCTTCGACTGCCGCACCCACGCCGACGAACCGGTGGCGCTGGACCTGCCCGCCGCCGGACTGGAGCTGCTGGTCCTGGACACCCGGACCCCGCACGCCCTGGTGGACAGCGAGTACGCCACCCGGCGGGCCAGCTGCGAGGAGGCGGCCCGGCTGCTCGCGGTGGCGGCACTGCGGGACGTGGACGACCTGGACGCCGCGCTCGCCCAGCTGCCGGATGCGGTGATGCGGCGCCGGGTCCGGCATGTGGTGACCGAGAACGCTCGGGTGCTGGCGGCGGCCGACCTGCTGCGGGCCGGTCGGGTAGACGAGCTGGGTCCACTGCTCGACGCCTCCCACGCCTCCATGCGTGACGACTTCGAGATCACCGTGCCGACGGTCGACCTGGCGGTGGAGACCGCGCGGGCGCGGGGGGCGTTCGGGGCCCGGATGACCGGCGGCGGCTTCGGTGGCTGCATCATCGCCCTGGTGCCGGCCGGCGCGTCCGCCGAGGTGGCCGCCGGCATCACCGAGCGCTTCGCGGCAGCCGGGTTCGACCCGCCCGCTCACTTCGTCGGGGTGCCCTCAGCCGGTGCCGGTCGGGTGCGCTGAGCAGCAAGATCTGCGTTTCGATCAGATTCCGAACCCCCTGAGGTGGCCGTTGCGGCGGTGTTGCGTGCAAGGATCTTGTCAAAAGTCGTCAGGACTCGCAGGAGGAGATTTCGGTGAACATTCGCAAGAAGATGAGCTTGGTCACGGTCAGCGTCGGCGCCTTGCTGTTGAGCGCCTGCGGCTCGGACTCGCTGGGTGGTGAGCCGGCCGGGTCGCAGGCGCCGTCGGTGTCGGTGAGCCAGAACGAGGACCTTTCCGCCAAGCTCCCGGAGAGCATCAAGAGCGCCGGCGTTATCAAGATCGGCACCGACGCCACCTACGCGCCGAATGAGTTCCTCGCCGCGGACGGCAAGACCGTGCAGGGTATGGACGTCGACGTGTTCAACGCGGTCGCGGCCAAGTTCGGGGTCAAGACCGAATGGCAGCCGGCTGACTTCGGTTCCATCATCAACGGCGTGAACGGCAAGAAGTACGACATCGGCATCTCCTCGTTCACCATCAACGATGAGCGGAAGCAGGCCGTAACCATGGTCAGCTACTTCGAGGCTGGGACCCAATGGGCCACCGCAAAGGGCAACCCCAAGGGCGTCGACCCGGACAATGCCTGCGGCAAGACCATCGCCGTGCAGACCGACACGGTGCAGGACACCGATGACCTCCCCGCCCGGAACAAGAAGTGCGGCGGCAACGAGATCAAGGTGCTCCGCTACGGCGGCCAGGACCAGGCCACCAATGCCGTCGCCACAGGCAAGGCCGACGCGATGCTGGCCGACTCGCCGGTCGTGGCGTACGCGGTCAAGCAGACCGGCGACAAGCTCGAGACCCTTGGGGACATCTACGAGGCCGCACCGTACGGCTACGTGCTGCCGAAGGCCGAGACCGAGTTCGCCGACGCGATCGTCGAGGCCCTGGAGCAGATCGAGGCCGACGGTGCGTACGAGGCCGCCCTGAAGAAGTGGGGGGTCGAGCAGGGCGCAATCGACGACTTCGCCGTCAACCCATGACCAGCACCCTGTCAGCCCCGGCGTCGGTCAACGATGACCGCCCGGGGCTGATCCGGGCCACCCCCGTCCGGCATCCCGGCCGCTGGGTGGCCATCGCGGTACTCGCCGTGCTCGCCGCCATGTTCCTCAACCTGCTGATCAACAATCCGGCGTTCGACTGGCCCTTCGTCCTCGAGGCCATGGTTCAGTCGCCGGTGATCGAGGGGTTCTGGAAGGGCACCATCCTGGTCACGGTGCTGTCGATGATCTTCGGCGTTGCGCTCGGCGTCATCCTCGCGGTGATGCGGCTGTCGGACAACCCGGTCCTCCGCGGTGTGTCCTGGCTCTACACCTGGTTCTTCCGGGCCATCCCCCGCTACGTGCTGCTGACGATCATGGGCGCGCTCGGCGTGCTCTTCCAGGAAGGGCTCTCGCTCGGGGTGCCGTTCGACTGGCTGATCATCGACTGGCTCGGCCTGAGCGGCGACTGGCGCTTTCTCACCCTGGACGCCAACGCCTTGTTCGGCGGTCTGGTGGGTGGGGTGATCGGCCTGGCGGCCTCCGAGGCCGCCTACATGGCCGAGATCGCCCGGGCCGGGATCCTGAGCGTGGACCGGGGCCAGATGGAGGCGGCCCAGGCGCTGGGGATGAGCCGCGGTAAGGCCATGCGCCGGGTGGTGCTGCCCCAGGCCATGCGGGTCATCGTCCCTCCGACCGGCAACGAGACGACGGCCATGCTCAAGGACACGTCGCTGCTGATCGCCATTCCGGTGACCACTGACCTCTTCTACCAGCTGCAGGCCATCGGGTCGCGGACGTTC
>DASQUF010000144.1:0-5083 GCA_035641435.1 Propionibacteriaceae bacterium
GGGTCGGCGGTGCTCGGGCTGGGCAACATCGGCCCCGGGCCGCGGGCCGGTGCTGCAGGGGCAGAGCAGCCCTAGCCTTCGGAGCCTAAGATCCGGACCTGATCCAGCGGCTGCTCGTCCCATTCCTGCGGCCCTTCGTGAAGACCCCGCACAGGGCGCCCCACCTCCAGCTGCACCAGATGGCCCATGTGCGTGGTCGCCGCCGCCGGATCAAAGCCGGCGTAAACGTCACCGGTCCGGCAGCCAGGTGTGCTCGGCCAACGCCTGCTGATCCGTCGAGTTCGCCACAAGTCCCGCCATGGCAGTAATTCCATGAGCGCACTCATCAGCTAACCCGCTCCCGTCGCTTCGTTCAGGGCGCGCGACGGGCACCTCTCAGCAGGTGGTTGGGGCGTCAGGCAGAGACAGCCTGGCTTTGCCGTGCGGTCTGCCAAACATCGTCCCAGCCGGGAGCGAGCTCGGCTGCTCGGCGACAGGCGAGCACAAGGCTCGCTTCGCGGGCGATGCCCGTGCCTGCGATGTCGAAGGCGGTGCCGTGATCGACCGAAACGCGGACGACGGGCAGGCCGATGGTGATGTTGACACCGTCGTCGCCGTACACGGCTTTGAATGGGGCGTGGCCTTGGTCGTGGTAGCAGGCGATGACGAGGTTCCACTTGCCCCTTACGGCGGCAGGGATGAGCGCGTCGGCCGGGATGGGACCGTGGGCGTTGATGCCCCGTTCCCGTGCCCGGGCGACCGCTGGCTCGAGGATGTCGGCGTCCTGGTCACCGAAGATGCGGTTCTCGCCCGCGTGCGGGTTGAGGCCGCACACCCCTATGGCTTCGTCCGGCTTGCCGAGAGCGCGGGCGAACGCGCCGGCCAAGGTGAGGATGTCGTCGGTGCGCTCGGGTGTGGTGTTCTCGATGGCCTGCTGCAGGGACACGTGCGCGGTGAGGTGGAAGAGGTACAGGTCGCCGGCGGCGAGCACCAGGCTGACGTTCTGCACTCCGAACTCGTGGGCGAGCAGTTCGGTGTGTCCTGGCCACTTGTGTCCGCCGGCCTGCATGGCGGCCTTGTTCAGCGGGGCTGTGACGATGCCGTCGACCACGCCGTCGCGGGCCAGCCGGCAGGCCTCCACGACGAACCGGTAGGCGGCGTCACCGGCGACCGGGGAGAGCTGTCCGACTGGCACGTCGGCCAGCGACGGTCCGGTTTGGACCACCTCAATCACGTTCGGGTCGTTCACGGCTGCGCGGGGGTCTGTGATGACCCGGACGGTGTCTGGGTCGAGTCCGGCGCGTTGCGCTCCGATGGACATGGCGTCGAAGTCGCCGATGACGACGGGGATGCAGATGTCGCGCAGCTCTGGGTGCTGCAGCAGAGTCTTGGCGGTGATCTCGGGGCCGATGCCGGCGACGTCGCCGAGCGTGAGTGCCAGGACGGGGCGGGTGGCGGGCTGAGTCACGATGTTTCCTTACTGGGTGAATTGGTCGGGGTTGGTCCGTGCGTCGCGCCGGGGGCGCGGAGGCGGGCGGTGATGGTCGCCAGGGTGTCCGGGGTACCGAAGCCGCCCGACTTGGTGACGAGACGGAGCCCGTCGGCGGTGCCGCCGACGACGATGCCGGTGGGGCAGCCGCCGCTCACGGCGCCGTCGATGAGGATGCGTTCGGTCGACAGCTGAGCCAGGATCGCGGCGGCACCGTCGCCGCCCACGATGATGAGTGCGCCGTAGGTTGGGTCGGCCAGCGCGGAGCTGACCCGAGCCGCGAGCGCTGCTGCGGCGGCGGAGGGTGTGGCGATCTATCCGCTCGGTGTGGCGAGGATGTCGACGTGGACCGCCTGCGCGGTGGTGCTCAGCAGACGGAGCTGTTCGGTGGTGACCGGGTGCAAGGAACTAACGGCCAGGAGGATCCGACCTGTCCCGATGGTCGGCGGCGGGGCGGGTGACCGCTCGACGGCCCAGCAGCGGGCAACCGCGGCGGCCAGCCCGCCGGAGCCGACGACCAGGGTCTGGGCACCGGCGGCCGCGGCGTGATGGGCGATCGCGTCGAGGTCGCTGTCATTGGTCGCGTCGAGGAGCAGCAGAGAGACGCTGCCGACCTGATCGAGGGTGCCGGTTACCGCCCCGGGCACGATGACGCGCAGATCCCCGGAGGCCAGTGGGGTGACCGGATCGGTGGCGGCCACGGTCTGACTGACGGGCACCCCGCCGACCAGGACGGTCCCGTCGTGGACCGTGCGGTTCTGGGCCGGGAAGGCCGGGCAGACGATGGCCCCCGCTGCCGGGTACCGACGTCTCCAGGCGGTGAGGGCGCCGCGGATCTGACCTGCCACGGAACCGCGGACGGTGGAGTCGATCTTCAGATAGAGCCGCTCGGCGCCGGCGGCCAGCACCCCGGTCACGGCCTGGTCGGTGACTTCGGCGGCTCGGTCGTCGGGGAGGGCGCGTGATCCGGTGGTCACCGCCAACACCGTCGGTCGACTCTCGGGATACTCGTGGCTTGGCCGGGAGGTGTGCTCCGTGTCCAGCAGAAGCTCGACCCGCCAGCCTTGCTCAGCGAAGCCCACGGCGGAGTCACCGGCGCCGGTGAGGTCGTCGGCGACCAGACCCAACAGATGCGGGGGCAGGTCCTGCCCGGCAGTCATAGCGACCCTCCAGCGCAGACTACGAGTCGCTGCCCGCTGATCGAGCGGCCGCCGGGTCCGCACTCGAAGGATCCACCACCTCGGGGATCGTCGGGCATCGTCAGTGATTCCACCGAGCATCTTGGCGGTGACCGCGTCAACCACCGAGATCGCCGTCGAGGCCCATGTGCTCCAATACCTCCGCCCGCCCACCCATGGCGGCTCATTGAGGGGTGTGAGCCAGCGGTGTACGGCAGCCGGATCCTGCAGTGCGGCCGGCATCGGGTCGAGCTGGGTCGCGAGACGCACCATGAGGGTCGCCGAGAGTGGCTCCTGTACCCGTGGGTCCTCCGTAACCACGGCCACGGCGGGGGCGACTGCTTCGCGAACCACTCGGACGAGGTCCCGCACGTAGGGTTTGCGGCCAACTTGAGCTGCGCGTTGTCGAGCGTCTCGCCGATCATCCACTCGAGCACGGCCGCGCCAACGTCTCCAGCATCACCGCTCCTTGACAGAATTTGGGCGTCACATTCACAAGTGTGACTGAGTAGAGGTGATCACCTGCGTGGCTTAGCGTCGATCGCACTAACCCCAACATGCACACCTACGCCATCCGCCAGGCCGTCACGCCGACGGCGGGTGCTCGGCCGGGTGAATGCGGCGTACCGGGTGCTCACCTACGGTTTCGTCCCCCTCGGCGCCCTGCTGGGCGGCCTGCTCGGCGAGACCATCGGCCTGCGTCCCGCGCTCCTGGTGGGTGCGCTGGTGCTGTTCCCGTCGTGGTGCTGGCTGTTCTTCTCGCCCGCCCGGGCCCTACGGACGCTGCCCGACGCGCCCGCGGACCGCGCGTGATCGATCCGGCCGACGTACGCCGCGCCGCCGGCCGGGTGCTCGCCGACGTGGCCGCCGACCCGCGCTACGCCCACACGGCCGCGCTGCACGTCCGGGTCGACGGGCACGTCCTGGTCGACGAGCACCTCCGCGGGCCGCGAGCCAACGACGTCTTCTCAGTCACCAAGAGCGTGTTGGCCACCGTGTTGGCCCGGCTGGCCGCGTCGGAGCGGCTGCCCGACCTCGACACCGCGGTGTCCGCCGTTCTCCCGCCGCTGCGCGGCACCCCGGCGGCCGTTCACACCTGGCGGCATCTGTTGACCATGACCCGCGGGGCCCAGACCGACGGTCCCTGGGAGGTCGACGCGGTCACCGCGCTCTCGGGCGGACAGGTCACGCACATCGCCCTGGCGCCCCAGCTCGACCCACCCGGTCAGCGGTTCCGCTACGACAACGGCGCTACCCACCTGCTCTCCGCGGCCGTCGGCGAGCTGGTCGGCGAGTCCGTGGCCGACTTCGCCGGCCGGGAGCTGCTCAGCCCGCTGGGCATCGACGACGTCTCCTGGCTTGCGGACCCGGACGGCATCTCGTTCGGTTACGGGCACCTGCGGCTGAGCGCGGCGGACCTGGGCCGGATCGGGCAGCTGTGGCTGGACCACGGATTGGTCGGCGGCCGGGTGCTGCTGGACCGAGGGTTCCTAGCCGAGATGACCCGCGCCCACACCCCTGGCGGATCGCCCGAGCACCTGCCGTACGGGTTCCTCATTTGGGTCGACGGGACCACGCTGCTCGCGGGCGGCTGGGCCGGCCAGCACCTGCTGGTGCTACCCGACGTCTCCGCCGTCGTGGTGACCACCGGCGATCCGGGCTTCGACTTCGGGCCGCCGCCCACCGACGACCTGCCGGCGGACTGGGTCCCTGCGTTGGCCCTGGTGCGGCAGCACCTGCTCCCGGTGCTCGGCGGAGCGCGCCGGGCGGGCATCCTGGACCGGCCCGATCTCACTGAGAACGCCCACCGTGACGATGCGTGACCGACTGACCCGACTCGGAGTGGGCGCCGTTCTGCTCGCCGTGTCGGCCAACGGGGCCTGTGCCGGCCGGGTTGGACGTGACCAACCAGGACGCTCGAAGCCGGGAGATCGTCCAGCAGGTGCTGAGGCTCTCACCGAGGAGCTTCGCCAGGGACTCGAATCGCCTACTGCAGGTAGCTCTCCACCTGGGACGCCGGCCGGAGCGACGCGTCAGCCGCGTCCTGGTTGGCGTTGCGGCGGGCCTGGCGCTGACGGAGCAGGTCCCAGCACTGGTCCAGCGCCACGTCGAGCCGGTCCAGCTCGCGGCGCTCGATTCCGGGGTCGATCTGGCCTTGCTCAACCTCGGCTCGCAACTGGTGCTCGCGGTCCACGATCCGCTTGATCTCGTCCAGGATCTGCCGGTCGTCCATCAGCTCTGCCCCCAGGGATCTCGTACGTGGCCATACTCTCCCACAGACCGCCGGCCTCTGGCTCAGGACGATTCGCCCAGCAGTTCCAGCCGGACCCGAACCAGGTCACCCGCCTCAACGCCCTCTTTGCGGCGGACGGCCTTCTTCACCGGCAGGCCATAGCGCCCGTCGTCGCCGGGGAAGACCGAGGTCTGCCAGGTCGAC
>DASQUF010000145.1:0-3869 GCA_035641435.1 Propionibacteriaceae bacterium
TCGGCCAGGTCACTGGCTCGGCGACCGAAACCGCCTCGGGCGGCAGCGTCGTCGGCGCCGCGCTGCGCACCGTGCTCCAGGTCCGGGTGCCAACATCGAGCAGGCAGACCTCCGGTGCCCGATCCCGGTGGGCCAGGACCGCCGCCGCCCGTCCCCCTCCCGTCGCGATCGCATGGTCCGCGATGCCGGTGTCGGCGACCTCGACCAGGTCGCCGGTCGAAACCGTGAGGATCGCGAGGGACTGCTGGCCGCTGCGGTTGACCGAGCACAAGAGGTGGTCGTCGTCCAGCACCGCGTACGGGGACTGGCCGAGCGTCCACTGCGGCGTGCCGAACTCGGCGTCCTCGGAGTGCAGCGGCCGCAGTCCAGTGCCGTCCACCCGATAGAGGTTCCACCAGCCGGTCCGGTCCGACAGCAGGACCAGCCGGTCGCCGAGCCAGCGCGGCTGCATCGCCGACTCACCGGGCCCGCCGGCCACCGCCCTCCCACCGGTCACCCCGTCCGGCCCCAGGGATCCGACCATGACCGTGCTGGCGTCCCAAGGCATGTCCGGGTGGTTCCACTCGGTCCAGGCGAACCCGCCGGTGGCGGAGAGCTCGGGAGCGCCGTAGAAGTCAGCGCCGGCGCACAGCACGGTGCCGCCGTCGGCGTTGGGTCCGGACAGGTCCAGACCGACGATCGTGTGGACCGGCTCGCCGCCGCCGGAATGGTTCTCCCGCACAGCCAGCACCCGGCCCCGGTCCGGGTGCAGCCGGAGGCCGCCGAAGCGCCAGGAGCCAGCCGGGGTGATGGGCTCTGGTTCGCCGTCAGTGACCCGGTAGACCCGGCCGTCGCGAAAGTCGGTGTAGACCAGCACTCCGTCGCGGACCGCGTACTCCCCGCCGCCGTACTCGTAGACGCGGCTGCGGACGTACGCCGGTGCCGGGGTGAGCTCGAGCGCCCGGCCTCCGGCCAGCGGCCGCCGCCACAGTCCGATGCGGCCGCCCTGGTCAGCGTGGGCCTCCAGCCAGTAGAGATGGTCGCCGTCGATCCGGACGCCGGACAGCCCTACGGCCGTCGAGACCAGGGCGTCGACGCTGATCGGGGACGCCCAGGTCCCGTAGTCCGCTGTCGGCATGGCGACACTGTAGGTCGTTGATCATCAGGACCGGTTCATGGTGCACAATGGGAGGCACAACTGAGTCGATCCGCCGGGTGCGGGCCCGTCGTGAGGATGCTGGGGAAGGCAGTTCTCACGACTGCTGGTGGCACCGCCGATGGAGGATCGTTCATGAGTACGACTCGTGGAGTTCTGTTCGTCCACTCCGCGCCGTCCGCCCTCTGCCCACATATCGACTGGGCGGTCGGCGGAGTCTTCGGCGTTCCCGTACGCCTGGACTGGATCCCCCAGCCGGTCGAGCGCTCCGCCTACCGCACCGAGTACAGCTGGAGCGGCCCCGTTGGGACCGCCGCCCGGCTGGCCAGCGCGCTCAAGGGCTGGCAGAAGGTCCGGTTCGAGGTGACCGAGGAGCCGACGGCGAAGACCGAGGGCGCCCGCTACTCCTACACCCCCAGCCTCGGGATCTTCCACGCCGTGACCGGGCTGCACGGCGACATCATGGTGCCGGAGGACCGGCTCAAGCACGCCATGGCCCTGGCCTCGCTCGGCGGCGGCGACCTGAGCCGGGCGCTGGACGGACTGCTCGGCACCGAGTGGGACTCCGAACTGGAGCCTTTCCGGTATGCCGGGGACGGGGCGCCCGTGCGCTGGCTGCACGAGGTCGTCTGACCACATCGACGGTTAGAGCGACGGGCGCGAGCGACCAAGTTACGTCGCGTCCCAGAGCCGGCGGTAGTAGGTGATCCGCTCCTCGTCGCGGTCGATACCGTACGCGTCCAGCAGTTCGTCCTCCTCCGCCCGAGGGAAGTTCCAGGCCAGGCTGTAGGTGGCGATGGCCAGGTCGGCCCACCGGTCGGCGACCCCGAGGCGTACCAGGTCGACGTGGCCGGCCGGCCGACCGCGGTCGTCGAGCAGCGTGTTGGGTGCGCAGGCGTCGGCGTGGCAGACCACCAGCCGGTCCACGGACGGAGCGTCGCGTAGCAGCGCGTCCCGGTCCGACTCCGCCGCCCACGCCACCCGGGTCTCGACTGTCCAGGAGAAGGGGCAGTCGGTCACTGGCAGTCGGTCGTGCAGGAGCCGTAGTCCCGACCCGATCGCCCGGGCGGCGACCCGAGGTCGGCGCAGCCAGTACGGGTCCACCGCTGACCGGCCCGACAGGGCGACCGTCCGCAGCCACGAGCCGTCGTCGTCGGCACCGACCTCCAGGACCTCGGGCACGCGCACGAAGCGGCCGGCCCACCGCATCCGCTCGGCCTCGGCCCCGAGGTCGAGCTCGGGATGGTGCGGGGCCCACTTCACGAACTGTCGCGCGGTCGGGTACGCGAACGTCATCCCGCCCAGCTGGTTCAGCCAGACGGCTTGGGCGGCGCCGAGTCGCTCGCGGGTCGCGATGGCCCGGACCGCGCGAGGCGGGTCGAGCGCGGCCGCAGGGGTGCTCAGCGGCTCACACCGCGTACAGTCGCTCGCCTGCGACGAACCGCCGGTTGAGATCGGCCAGGATCCGGGCCAGGGCGTCCCGGTTGATCTTGTCCGACTTGGTGAACCGGACGCAGCTCTTGCCGCAGCTGACGTCTCCGAGCTCGGCGGCGTGCTTCTCCGCGACGTACTGCCCGTCCTCGAGGGCGCACAGATAGAGACTGATGTGGCGCTTCTGCGCGGCCAGGGCCACCACCGGCCAGTCGATCGGCTCCTTCATCGACTTGCTCTGATACGGCTGCTCGCCATAGCCCAGCACCGCCCCCATGGTCTGGGCCAGCACCGGCGGTAGGTCGGGGGCGTGCTGGCGGATGAACGCGTCGAGCTCACGCAGCTCCCGTTCACGGTCGCCGACCGCGGCAAAGTACTCCTCACGGGAGTCGGCTTCGATCTCCACCCGCTCACTGTAAGCCCGCCGGGCCACGCCCAGCCCGGCTCAGAGCGGGATGTTGCTGTGGGCTCCGCGCTGGCCGGAGTCAGCCGACCGGATGGCGGCAGCCAGGGCCGATCGGGTGTGGTCCGGGGTGACGATCTCGTCCACCACCCCGATCTCGACGGCCTTCTCCACCCCGCCGGCGATCCGCTCGTGCTCGGCGGCCAGCTCGGTCTCCAGCTGCGGGCGGAGGTCGTCGGCAACCTCGGCCAGCTTGCGCCGGTGCAGGATCCGGACTGCGGCGATCGGGCCCATCACGGCCACCTCCGCGCCCGGCCAGGCGAACACCTTGGTGGCGCCCAAGGACCGGGCGTTCATGGCGATGTACGCGCCGCCGTACGCCTTTCGGGTCACCAGGGTCACGCACGGCACGACGGCCTCACTGAAGGCGTGCAGCAGCTTGGCCCCGCGACGGACCACACCGTCCCACTCCTGGCCGACCCCCGGCAGGTAGCCGGGCACGTCGACCAACACCACCAGCGGCACGCCGAACGTGTCGCACATCCGGACGAACCGGGCGGCCTTCTCGGCGCTGAGCGAGTCCAGGCAGCCGCCGAGCCGGAGCGGGTTGTTGGCGATGACGCCGACCGTCCGGCCGCCCAGCCGGCCCAACGAGATGGTCACGTTCGGGGCCCACCGGGCGTGGAGCTCCACCGTCGAGCCCTCGTCCAGCACGCCGTCGATCAGCGGATGCACGTCGTACGCGCGCTTGGGCGACTCCGGCAGCAGCGCCGCCAGGTTGACGTCGTCGATCTGGTCGGCGGTCAGGCCCTGGTCGGCCAGCAAGGTGGCCAACGCCCGGCCCTGGGCGATGGCGTGCGGTTCGTCGTCGGCGACCACGTGCACCACCCCGGAGCGGCG
>DASQUF010000146.1:0-3995 GCA_035641435.1 Propionibacteriaceae bacterium
ACCCGCTCTTGTCGCGTCACGAACTCGGCCGCGGCGCCGGCCAGCAGCCACGCCCGACCCCGCCGGAACAGCCCAACCCCGTCGAAGGTCAGCTCCACCGGGGCGAGGGCGCCCAGTCCCGCCACGGCCGCGGAGACGGCGGTCAGCTCCCAGGTCCGCAGGACCGCATACGAAACGTGCGGCACGTGCCGCCCGTGTGTATGCGAACGCAGGCTCGGCACCCCGGCCCGCTCCAGCCGATCCCACAATGCGCGCACGGCCCGCTCGGAGCGCCGATCGAACAGAAGGCAGACCGCCAACGCCACCCGCCGACGTTAACCGACCCACCCTTGCCACCAACCGGCAGGATCTCGGCGGACAGCCGCTGGTGGCGCCGCCCGAGGGCACGCGCCCGTTGCGGGGGTGCGGCCCGCGGCCTGGCCCGCCCTGGCAGCCTGACAACAAGAGCGCGACGCAGAGCGTCACAGCCTCACCCATCTCCTGATCTTGAGCCACGTCATCTAGCCGCTGTGCTGCAGGCGTATATCGCCCAACAGGATGGGCTGCGCGGCGAGGTCCCGCTCCCGGTGATCGGGTGCGTGTGGGGTTCCAGAACCCGGCACATGGCGCTGACCTCAGTGATCGGCCGTCTCTGGCGATTGGCAATGATCGTCGCCGTGGCGCTGCGGCTGTTGTATCTGATCTTCCTTCGGGTGCTCGGACTGATCTCGCTGATGGGCCGTACGGCCTCATCCAAGGACATCGAGCTGCTGGTGTTGCGCCACGAGGTCGCGGTGCTTCGCCGAACCAATCCGCCACCACGCCTGGACTGGGCCGACCGAGCGGTCTTCACCGCCCTGATCCGGAGGCTGCCGACGACCCTGCGGGGCCATCGCCTGGTCACCCCGGACACAATCCTGCGCTGGCACCGCCGTCTCGTGCGCGCGAGGTGGACCTACCCGAACCGGCCCGGCCGCCCACCGATCGACGAGGTCCTCGCTGCGCTGGTGGTGCGGATGGCGCGGGAGAACCCGAGCTGGGGCTACCGCAGAATCCAGGGCGAACTGCTCAAACTCGGCCATCGCATCGGCGCCTCGACGATCCGCCGGATCCTGCGCCGCCGCCGGATTCCACCTGCGCCGTCGCGGCAGACCGACACCAGCTGGCGCCAGTTCCTGCGCACCCAGGCCGCCACGATGCTGGCCGTCGACTTCTTCCACGTCGACTGCGCCGTGACTCTACGGCGGCTCTACGTCCTATTCACACTCGAAGTCGACAATCGCTACCTACACATCCTGGGCGTGACCGGACATCCCGACGGGCCCTGGACGACCCAGCAGGCCCGCAATCTCGTGATGGACATCGGCGAGCGTGTTGCCCGGTTCCGGTTCCTCGTCCAAGATCGGGCCGGTCAGTTCAGCGCCTCGTTTGACGCGGTGTTGGCGGATGCCGGCATCGAGGTGGTCAAGATTCCGCCCCGCTGTCCGCGGGCGAACTGCTTCGCCGAACGCCTCGTGTTGACGATCCGGACCGAGCTCACTGATCGTCTGCTGATCTTCGGGGAGCGACACCTCCGAAAGGTGCTCGCCGAATACTCTGCGCACTACAACACGCGGCGGCCTCATCGAGCGCTGCAGCTGCGCCCACCGTGCCCAAAACCCTCCGTCGCGGATCCCGGACACTGGAGGATCCGGCGTCGACCGGTTCTCGGCGGCCTGATCTGTGAGTGTCGTTGCGGTACTCCCGGGTGGAGGACCACCAGGCTTGGTGGCGGCGACCGCGACGTGACTCGGGTCTGATCTGGCCGCTTCGGCGTGCCCTGTCGTTGACTTGTCCGGTGCGGTCGCCGGCACCGGCCTGGCCCACCAAATGGCCTGATCAGAAGCCTGTCCGCCCTCGGGCGTGACCCGTCACAGATATGCCACACGGTGACTGCTACCCGGGCCGGTGCCGACGTGACCCGCTCCCCGAAAGGAGAAGGCCGGTGCCCATGCTGGCAGAAGTCATCGACGCCGTCGTCGGTGTCGATACCCACCGCGACACCCATCACGTGGAAATAGCGCTCCCCACCGGGACACCCATCGCCACCTGCTCCATCAGCAACGACACCACCGGCTACGCGCACCTGCTGGCTTGGATCCTCGACCACGCCCCCGGACCCCGGATCGCCGTCTCGATCGAAGGCACCCGCAGCTACGGCATTGGACTCGCTCGCGCAGCCAGCGCCGCCGGCCTGCTCGTGCTCGAGTGCGAACAACCCCACCGCAAGGCCCGACGCGGCAAGGGCAAATCCGACCCGATCGACGCCCACCTCGCCGTCCTGACCGCGCTCCGCCTCCACACCAACCAGCTGCCGATCCCGCGCGCTGATGGCGACCGCGAAGCCTTGCGCATCCTGCTCAGCGCCCGCCACGACCTCACCGAGACCAGCACCGCGCAGATCAACCGGCTCCGCGCGCTGCTGCGCGACGGCAACGACACCGACCACCAACTCGCCCGCATAGCGCTCACCGACGCCACCCTCACCGGCCTCGCCCGCCGCCGCCTACCCCGCGACGCCAGCCGCGAACACGCCATCCGCCATGCCGAGGTCCGCCGCCTCGCCCTGGCCATCCACGACGCCAACCGCGCACTCAAGGCCAACCGAGCGCAGCTGCAGTCCATCGTGGACGACCTCGCGCCCGGCCTCACCGACCGCCCCGGCATCGGGCCCGTCACCGCCGCCCAAGCCATCGTGAGCTTCTCCCACCCCGGCCGCTGCCGCAACGACGCCGCGTTCGCCTCCCTCGCCGGCACCTGCCCGATCCCGGCCAGCAGCGGGCGCACCGTCCGCCACCGTCTCAACCGAGGCGGCGACCGCGCCCTCAACCGCGCCATCCACACCATCGCTACCGTCCGAATGCGCGACTGCCCCGCAACCAAGGCCTACATCGCCCGACGCACCGCGGAAGGCAAGACCATCCGAGAGGTCAAACGCTGCCTCAAGCGCTACATCGCCCGCCAGCTCTACCGCGCCCTCACCGCCACCATGACACCCACCACCAACGCCCCGACAGCCGCTTGACACACATAGAAGCGTCAACGAGTACGAACACGCGGCCTGAAACCGCTGGTCGTCGGGCACGACAGGGTTCTGGAACCCGACAGGGCATCGTCACGCGACGCGACGTGCTTGCGCACGAATCGCACGGGACGACCAGGACATCGGGCGCGACGTCCGGCACCGGCTGGCCGTCGCCTGCCGGCGATCGTGGGAGGTCGAGGTCGCCGACGGGGTCGTCAGCCTCGCCGCCGAGGGCGCTGATGCCGCTGACCGCCACGTCGCCGAGGTCGTTGCAGCCGCTCTGCCCGGCGTGCGGGAGGTGCGCCTCGTCGAGACGGACTCGGTCGAGCCGACCTGAGCTCCTTCGGACACCACCATGGTCGTGTGCGGCGGTGCGAGGCTCTCGGCGACGGTGATCGGACGGATGGTCGGACGAAGGGCGGATCTGGTTGTCTGGTCCGAGTGCAGCCCTCCCTGCCCGCGGACGCCCCGCGCATCCGGCGGGCCGGTCCCGACGACGCCGACTCCTGGGTGCGGACCTATCTCGACGCGCTGGCCGCGACCTACTCGACGCTGCTGCCGCCGGAGTTCCTGGCCCAGCAGCGGGCCCGCGCCTGCGAGCTGGTCGAGCGCTACCGCTCGGTGTTCACCGCGCAGCGTGCCGATTCGCACCGCTCACATCGGGCCTGGTACGCCGAGGACGCCCTCGGGGCGGTGGGGATCGTCGAGGTCAGAACCGGGCCCTCGGGCTGGGAACTCGACCGGGGCTTGCCGCCGCCCGGGCCGCGCTGCCAGCTGGTCAAGCTCTACACGCTGCCCCGCGCGCACGGCACCGGGCTCGGACAGGCGCTGCTCGACACCGCCATCGGAACCGACTCCGCCTATTTGTGGATCATGGCGGGCAACCCGCGGGCCGAGGCGTTCTACCGGCGCAACCGGTTCGTCCCCGACGGGCTGGCCACCGAGGCCGGCC
>DASQUF010000147.1:0-5860 GCA_035641435.1 Propionibacteriaceae bacterium
GTGATGTCGTCGAATGCGAATGCCTGCTCGGCCCGTTTGCTGCGGCCTACCTCGAACATTTTCCTCCTTGTCGCCTCGCGCCCGGTCGTGTCCTGAGGATCCGACCTTCCTCCTCGCTCGGTGACGCCAACGATTGCACAGGAAGCGCCAATAAGGGAGGCGTCACCGTTCGTCGTCCAGGATCGGATCGGGACACTCCCTACCCGACGCTCGGCGACGATGCGGCGACTGTCTTCTAACCCGAGTAGTTGGGGGCTTCCACCGTCATCTGGATGTCGTGCGGGTGCGACTCGCGGAGCCCGGCCGAGGTGATGCGGACGAAGGACCCGCGCTCCTGGAGCTCGGGGATGGTCGAGGCCCCGGTGTAGAACATCGACTGCCGCAGCCCCCCGACGAGCTGGTACGCCACCGCAGCCAGCGGCCCGCGGAAGGGCACCTGACCCTCGATCCCCTCGGCGATCAGCTGGGCGTCGGAGCTCACGTCACCCTGGAAGTATCGGTCCTTGGAGTACGAGGCGCTCCGGCCGCGGGTGGCCATCGCCCCGAGCGAGCCCATGCCCCGGTAGGCCTTGAACTGCTTGCCGTTGACGAAGATCAGCTGACCCGGGCTCTCCTCGCAGCCGGCCAGCAGCGAGCCCAGCATTACCGTGTCCGCCCCCGCGACCAGCGCCTTGGCGATGTCCCCGGAGTACTGCAGCCCACCGTCTCCGATCAGTGGGACCCCGGCCGGCCGGCAGGCCCGGGAGGCGTTGTGGATCGCCGTCACTTGCGGCACGCCGACCCCGGCCACCACCCGGGTGGTGCAGATGGAGCCCGGCCCGACGCCGACCTTGACGCCGTCGGCCCCCGCGTCGACCAGGGCCTTGGCCCCGGCGTACGTCGCGATGTTGCCCGCGATGATGTCGACGTGGGCCGCGGCCGACTCGGCCTTGAGCCGCGACACCATCTCCAGCACGCCCTGGGAGTGCCCGTGCGCGGTGTCCACCACCAGCACGTCGACCCCCTCCTCGATCAGCCCCATCGCCCGCTTCCAGGCGTCGCCGAAGAAGCCGATCGCGGCGCCGACCCGCAGCCGGCCCTGGTCGTCCTTGGAAGCGTCGGGGTACTGGTCGGACTTGACGAAGTCCTTGAGCGTGATCAGTCCGCGCAGCCGGTCCTGCTGGTCCACCAGGGGCAGCTTCTCGATCTTGTTCTGGGCCAGCAGCCGCATCGCGTCGGCGCCGCTGATGCCCACCCGGCCGGTGACCAGCGGCATCGTGGTCATCACGTCCCGGACCAGCCGGGCCGGGTCCTGCTCGAACCGCATGTCCCGGTTCGTGATGATGCCGAGCAGCTTCATCTGCTGGTCGACGACCGGCACCCCGGAGATGTGGAAGCGGGCGCACATCGCGTCGGCCTCACCGATCGTCGCGTCCGGCGAGATGGTGATCGGCTCGTCGATCATCCCGGCCTCGGAGCGCTTCACCACGTCGACCTGGTGCGCCTGGTCCTCGATGGAGAGGTTGCGGTGGATGATGCCGAGCCCACCCTGCCGGGCGATCGCCACCGCCATCCGGGACTCGGTGACGGTGTCCATCGGCGAGGAGACCAGGGGTACCCGGACAGAGATCCGCTTCGACACCCGCGAGGTGGTGGTCACCTGGGAAGGGACGACATCGCTCTCCGCCGGCTGCAGCAGCACGTCGTCGAAGGTCAGACCCAGCCGCTCGAAGGGGTGCGGCACGCCAGCGGCACTGAGATCATCGGACGGCAGCACGGCGAGCCTTTCGCGGAGCGGGGGTGATGGCCCACATGTTATCTCCCTGTTTTCCCGGGCCGGGGACGAGCGGAGCTGGCGACCGACCCCGGGGATCCCGCGGTGCGTGGACGGGCCTGGCGGGAGCCCTCGCAGCCGGTGGGCAACTGGAGAGGAGCGGTGCCTGCGCAGTGCTTGGCTCCGAGCGTGGATGGGTCTGGCGGGAGCCCGAGCTTGCGAGGGCGGATGGTTGCGAGTAGCCAAGCACTGCGCAGGCACCGCGACGAGCTCAGCCGATGGCCGCGAGCTGCCGGTCGGAGGACAGCAGGGCGTCGAAGACCTCCTCCTGGTCCGACTGCCTGATCAGCCGGCGGAGCTTGCCGCTCGCCCGGTGCTGGGTGACGCGTACGTCGTTGGCCGTCATGTCCAGGTGCTGGCCGATCACCTCCGCGCTCATGCATCTAGTCGGCCTGCTCTGCGGTGGTTCCCGGGGGTTGACGGACGCCGAACGGGGCCCTTCCGTTAGGGACGGGCCCCGTCGGGTTGCTACCCAGAGGTCGCCTGGCCTCAGCCGGTCAGTGAGTGTGACCGTGCCCGGCTGCGACCGGCGTCTCCTCCTCAGGCTTCTCCACCACCAGCGTCTCGGTGGTGAGCAGCAGGGAGGCGATCGAGGCGGCGTTGGCCAGCGCGGAGCGCGTCACCTTCACCGGATCGATCACACCGGCACCGATCAGGTCGCCGTACTCGCCGGTGGCCGCGTTGAAACCGTTGCCCGGCTTCAGATCCGCCACCTTGGCCGTGACCACATAGCCCTGCTCGCCACCGTTCTCGGCGATCCAGCGCAGCGGCTCCACGAGGGAACGGCGGACGATGCCGACGCCGGTCCGCTCGTCGCCACCCAGGTCGAGATCACCGTCGAGGGCCTCCGCTGCGTGAATCAGAGCGGAGCCGCCGCCGGCGACAATGCCCTCCTCGATCGCGGCCCGAGTAGCCGAGACGGCATCCTCGATGCGGTGCTTCTTCTCCTTGAGCTCCACCTCGGTGGCGGCGCCGACCTTGATCACGCAGACACCGCCGGCCAGCTTGGCCACCCGCTCCTGCAGCTTCTCGCGATCCCAGTCGGAGTCGGTCCGCTCAATCTCAGCTTGCAGCTGGGCGACGCGGGCCTTGACCTCGGAGCTCTCGCCGGCGCCGTCGACGATCGTGGTGTTGTCCTTGGTCACCACAACCCGCCGGGCCCGACCGAGCACGTCCAGGCCGACCTGGTCGAGCTTCAGCCCGACCTCGGGGGCGATGACCTTGCCACCGGTGAGGATCGCGATGTCCTCGAGCATGGCCTTACGCCGGTCGCCGAAGGCCGGAGCCTTGACCGCGACCGAGGTGAAGGTGCCCCGGATCTTGTTGACGACCAGGGTGGACAGCGCCTCCCCGTCGACGTCCTCGGCCACCACGAACAGGGTGCCGGAGGCGCCGATGACCTTCTCTAGCAGCGGGAGCAGGTCGGTCATCGAGGAGATCTTGCCGGAGTTGATCAGGATGTAGGGGTCCTCCAGGATCGCCTCCATCCGCTCCGCGTCGGTGACGAAGTAGGGCGACAGGTAGCCCTTGTCGAACTGCATGCCCTCGGTGAACTCGAGCTCGGTGCCGAAGGTCTGCGACTCGTCGACGGTGATCACGCCGTCCTTGCCGACCTTGTCGAACGCCTCGGCGATCAGGCGACCGATCTCCTCGTCGCGCGCGGAGATGGTGGCCACGTGAGCCATGTCGTCGGTCGTCTCGACCTCGCGGGAGTTCTCCCGCAGCCGCTCGACCACCGCAGCCACGGCCGCGTCGATGCCGCGCTTGAGGCCGACCGGACTGGCGCCGGAGGCCACCGCGCGCAGGCCTTCGTGGACCAGAGCCTGGGCCAGCACCGTTGCGGTGGTGGTGCCGTCACCGGCCACGTCATTGGTCTTGGTGGCGACCTCCTTGGCCAGTTGGGCGCCAAGGTTCTCGTACGGGTCGTCGAGTTCGACCTCGCGGGCCACGGTGACGCCATCGTTGGTGATGGTCGGCGCACCCCACTTCTTGTCCAGGACGACGTAGCGCCCCTTCGGGCCGAGGGTGACCTTCACGGTGTTGGCGAGGATGTCGACACCGCGCTCCAGGGAGCGCCGCGCCTCCTCGTCGAACTGAAGGATCTTTGCCATTTGGTGTGAACCCCTTACTTGGTGATTGAGTTCATATAGAGCGTCACTTCGTGACGACGGCGAGGATGTCGCGCGCGTTGAGCAGCAGGAGTTCCTTGCCGTCGTACTTGACCTCGGTGCCGCCGTACTTGCTGAAGATCACGACGTCACCCTCGGCGACGTCGAGCGGGACGCGGTTGCCGTTGTCGTCGACGCGACCCGGGCCGGTGGCCAGCACCTTGCCCTCCTGCGGCTTCTCCTTGGCGGTATCGGGAATGACCAGGCCGGAGGCCGTGGTCTGCTCGGCTTCGAGCGGCTCGACGAGGATGCGATCCTCGAGCGGCTTGATCGTGACTGACACGTCAAACCCCTTTCACAGGTGTATGTGCGGATGTCTGGGTGGTCGGAATGTCGTCGCGGTGCCACTCCGGCCGACCAGCCCGTTTGTGAGCTGGCACACTCCGGGTGAGAGTGCTAACCCGACATTAGCACTCGACCCGGATGAGTGCCAGCACAGACTCTTGGCCGGTCAGCCGAGCCGGTCGGCGACCAACGCCACCGTCCCGGCGGGGGTCCGGGACACGATCAGGGTCGCGGCATTCGGGCCCGCCAGCCGCAGCTCGCGACGGAGCCGGGCGGGGTCCACGGTGGTGCCGCGCTGCTTGATCTCCAGCCGGCCGACCTGCTGTTCGGCCAGCCAGCGCCGCAGCGACCTCACCGCGTACGGCAGCCGGGCGCGCACGGCGTACGCGGTGGCGAAGGGAGTGGGAACCGCCGCGTCGCCGGTCAGGTACGCCAGGTGGGGGTCGAGCAGGCCGGCGTCCAGGTCCCGGCCGAGCTGGGCCAGACCGCCCGAGCGGATCACCGCGCCGGCCGGCTCGAAGACGTACGCGCCGACCTCGCGCACCGGCAGCGCCGTAGCGTCCGGGTCGGTGACCAGCCGGTGCCACCCGTCGTCGGCCCGGACCAGGGCCGACCGGCGCCCCGGCACCGACCCGTCCCCCGCCCACAGGGCGACCTCCACGGTGTCGCCGCGGTCGGTCAGCCACTCGGCCTCGGCCTCGGCCGGAACCAGGTCGTGGGGCAGCGCCGGACCGAGCTTGACCCCGGCCGTACGCCGACCGTCCAGCAGGCCGGTGACCAGTGACCAGCTCGGGCTGAAGTCGGTGACCTGCCACAGCCGGCCGCGCTCGTTCCGTCGGGCCGGGTCGCAGAACGCCCCGACGCCCGGGGTAAGCAGGTCGGCCGCGACATCCTCCGCCTCGGCGCAGAGAACCTCGGCCCGGCCGGCCAGGTTGGCGACGGCCACCGCCGCGGTGTCCGGGTCGCGCTCCACCGCGACGACCTCCAGCCCGGCCTGGGCGAAAGCCAGGGCGTCAGCCCCGATGCCGCAGCCCAGGTCGACCACCCGGTGTACGCCAGCGGCGACGAACCGCTGGGCGTGCTGCTCCGCGACGACCGGCCGGGTGGCCTGCTCCAGCCCGTCCCGGGTGAAGAGCATCGTCGCCGCCGCAGCCCCGAACTTGGCAGCGGCCTGCTGCCGGAGCGCGGCCTGCTGCAGCGCGGCGGCGGCCTGGTCGGGTGGGGCAAGGCGGCGCAGCCGGGTCGCGGCGGCCAGCGCCCCGGGGTCGGACTCGGCCATGGCCGCGGCCAGCACCTCCTCGGTCAGGCCGAAGGGCAGCGAGACGCGCGCTCCCGTGTGCTCCTGCGCGCGCGGCGGGGGTTCAAGGGGGGCGTCCCCCCTGCTGAACTTCGTCACACCAGTACGGTCTCGACCGGCAACGACGAGTCGGCCCCGAGGTCCAGGGGTGACGGCCGGCGGCCGGCGGTGACGATCTCCGCGCCGAGGACCGCGATCATGGCGCCGTTGTCGGTGCACAGGCCGGGCCGCGGCGTGCGCAGCGCGATGCCCTGCTCCCCCGCCCGCTCGGCCAACAGGGCCCGAAGCCGGCGGTTC
>DASQUF010000148.1:0-2050 GCA_035641435.1 Propionibacteriaceae bacterium
CAGTCGGATGACCGCGGCGGAGTTCGGGAAGGTCCCGGCGACGCGGGAGCGACGCTTGATCTCCGACCACACTCGTCTGGGACGCTGGATCCCCTGTGTGCCAGGTGACCCGCAGGGTTCCCGAATGGGGAACCTCATGCGGGAACAGCCCTGTCAGCACGGGTGCGCAAGTTCGGGCGTCCCCGGAAGACCCGCCCGATGGAGATTCGCACCGAGGTGCCCTTACGGGACAGCTTCCGGGGCGCTCCACGGACGGGCCGGGGTGCGGGTCTCAGCGCCCGACAGGTGAGCACAGTCCGTCGGTCCGAACGTCGCTGATCGTGCATAAGGACCCGCTGCGGCGGATGGTCATGCGTTGGGGGAAGCGCGGTCATCGGCATGTTGGCGCGTTTCTGATCGCTCAATGGCCGCGGTAGACGCGGGTAGGTCACCGCCCGCGTCGCGGCTGTTTATTGCTCGAGGCGGGCTGGCCGGTCAGCCTTCGAGTAGGTGCCCGGTCGGGACGCTCTTGTTGCGGCTGCCCACCTGATGGGGATGGGTGTGGCTCTCTCATGGCGTGCGGCCCGGTCGGGCACCGCGGCGAGGCGTGGCTCAAGAAGGGTCTGCTCTGCTCGAAACAGCGTTGCCCGTCCTCGCTGACCACCGGCGATGTCGAGGCGAGGAGTAGGGCGATGGAGCGTGTGATCATCGGCATGGATCCGCACAAGCGGTCGGTGACGATCGAGGCCCGGGACCGTCGGGAGGTGCTCCGGGCGGCGGGAACGTTCCCGACCACCACGGCCGGTTACCGGGCGATGCGCCGGTTCGCCGCCCAGTGGCCGTTTCGGGTGTGGGCGATCGAGGGCGCGAACGGAGTCGGCCGACCAGTTGCCCAGCGGCTGCTCGCCGACGGGCAGCGCGTGGTGGACGTGCCGGCGAAGCTGGCCGCCCGGGTGCGGGTGCTTGACACCGGGCAGGGCCGTAAGACCGATGCCACCGACGCGCACGCCGTGGTGATGGCCGCGCTACGCGATCGCGGGCTGCGTGAGCTGGTCGCGGACGACACCCTGGTGGTGCTTCGGTTGTTGTGCGACCGACGCGATGAGCTGTCCCGGGCCAGGGCGCAGGGCCTGAACCGGCTGCACCGGCTGATGGCCGAACTCGTCCCGGGCGGTGTCCCGACGAAGAAGTCCGTGCCGCAGTACCGCACGATGCTCGCCGGGATCCGACCGCGTGACCAGGTTGGCCGCACCCTGCGCCGGCTGGCCGCCGACCAGCTTGCCGACCTGGTCCGCCTCGACGTACGACTGAAGGCACTCAAGGTCGAACTGCGGGACGCCGTGCTCGCCTCCGGCTCGCACCTGATGGACATCCACGGGATTGGCCCGGCTGGTGCCGCGCGGATCCTCGCCGACGTTGGGGACGTGGCCCGGTTCCCCGACCGGGCGCACTTCGCGTCCTGGACCGGCACGGCCCCCATCGATGCCTCCTCCGGTGAGCAGATCCGCCACCGGCTGTCCCGCGCCGGGAACCGGCGGCTCAACCACGTCCTCTACATGGCCGCGTTCGTGCAGCTGCGCAACGACACCGCCGGCCGGAGCTACTACCAGCACAAGCTCGCCGCCGGGAAGACCCCGATGGAGGCCATGCGCTGCTTGAAGCGGCGCCTGTCCGACGTGGTCTACCGCCGGCTCGTCGCCGACGCAAACGCCCACCTCGAGGTTGAGGATGGGGCGGGCCCGGGAGGGCACAGCGGGGCGACACTCACATCCAGCGCGGCCGACCTGACCCCGCACGCCGGCACTTCGGATCAGCCACAGCCCGGACCCGCACCAGCCACGCTACGCCGCGCCCCGGCAGCATCCACATCCGGCGCGGCCTCGACAGCCGCCCCGAAGCGCCGGCGCGCCCGAGGGGTCAACGTGCAGCACCCCACCGGACGAACGACGTTGACCCCGACCAGCGCCGGCGCACCATAACGGCGCTCGAGACCGCGCCCCTTGACAACCGGCGCCATAGAAAGGGAGCCATGAGCGTGCAGTCTCGGCCTCCCCTTGTTCGTCACAAGGTT
>DASQUF010000149.1:0-12630 GCA_035641435.1 Propionibacteriaceae bacterium
GAAGGGGTAGGGCACGACGTGACCAGTCTCAAGGCGGGCGACGTGGTCTGGGGCATGTGGGGGCACCGGTCGCACGCCGTTATCCCGGCCGAGCGGCTGGACGGGCACCGGCTGCCAGCCGGCCTGGACCCGATGGTCGGCACCTTCGACCGGGTCGGCGCCGTCGCGCTCAACTCCGTGCTGGCCGCCGGGGCGTTCCTGGGCGAGACGGTGGTGGTGTTCGGCCAGGGAGTGATCGGCCTGCTGACCACCCAGCTGCTGGCTGGCCAGGGCATCGAAGTGCTGGCCGTGGACAGGAACCCGGACCGGCTGGAGTCGGCGCGCCAGTTCGGCGCGATCCCGGTGGAGGCCGACGGCGACGTCGCGCTGACGGTGTGGCAGCAGACCGACGGCCGCGGGGCGGACCGGGTGATCGAGCTGACCGGGGCGTACCCGGCCCTGCACGAGGCGATCCGCTGCGCCGGCGTCGACGGCACGGTGGTGGCCGGCGGCTTCTACCAGGGCGCGGCGTCGGCCCTGCGCCTCGGCGAGGAGTTCCACCACAACCGGGTCCGGCTGGTCCCCTCGCAGATCGGCGCGGTGCCCACCGTGCTCCGGCGGCGCTGGACCCGCCAGCGGCTGGACTCGACGGTGATGCAGCTGTGCGCCCGCGGCCGGCTGGACCCGCTGCCCCTGGTCACCCACGTGCTGCCCGCCGAGCGGGCGGCCGAGGCGTACGAGCTCCTGGACGACCCGCCCGCCGACCTGTTGCAGGTGATCCTTGACTTCCGCCCGGAATCGGGATGAGCACCGAGCGTCGGGTAGCGAGGGAACCGATGCCACCTGGACGACCAAGCGAGGCACCGTGGTCGGTGGTAACCGGGCTGGCTTTCCGGTGGCGAGCGCGTGGAGGAAGGCGGGATCCGAAGGTCGCGAGCGGGCGCGAGGTGCTGGGGAGATGAGACATCCGGTCCGACTGGCCGTGCAGGAACAGTACCTGCAGGGCGACACGGTGACGGCCAAGTGGGAGCACGCGCAGCGGCTCGGCTTCGACGCCATCGAGCTGCGCGGGGCCGGCGACGGCCGGTTCGCCGCCCGGCTGCCCGAGCTGCGGGAGGCGGCGGCCGCCGGCGTGCCGATGCCCACGGTGTGCGTCGAGATGCTGCACTTCGTCGGCGACTTCGACGCCGACCGGCGAGCCGATGCGCTGGTCCAGCTGAAGAGCCAGCTGTCGGTCATGGCCGCCATCGGCGGGCGGCTGGCCATGACGCCGGCTTCCTACGGCATGTTCAGCCGACGGTTGCCGCCGTTCGAGCCGCCCCGGTCGGAGGCCGAGGACGCCGAGGTCCTCACCGAGGCGTTCGGCGCGCTGGCCGCGCACGCCGAGGCCGAGGGCGTGGTGATCGCCCTGGAGCCGCTGAACCGCTACGAGGACCACATGATCAACACCCTCGGGCAGGCGGTGGCGCTCTGCGAGCGGATCGGCTCGCCGGCGTTGGGGGTGGCGGCCGACAGCTACCACATGAATATCGAGGAGGCCGACCCGTTGGCGGCCCTGGTCGCGGCCGGCCCGTGGATCCGGCACGTCCAGCTCAGCGACAGCAACCGGCTGGAGCCGGGGGCGGGCCATCTCGACTGGACGGCGCTGCTGGACGCGATCTGGTCGATCGGCTACGCCGCCGAGCTCGCGTACGAGTGCCGGCTGTCCGGCCCGGCGGACCAGGTGCTGCCGGTGTCGGTGCGGCGGATGCGTCAGGCGGCGTGGTCGTGACCACCCGGCTGGCCGACCGCCCCGCCACGGAGACCGACGGGCTGCTGCGGGACGCGGTGCACGTGCTGATCGACAACTGGCACGGCCACTCGACCGTCCCGTCCCGCGACCTCTACCCGCACCAGTGGAGCTGGGACTCCGCCTTCATCGCCCTCGGCCTGCGGCGCTGGGCCCCGAAGCGGGCGGCGACCGAGCTGCTCAGCCTGTTCGGCGCCCAGTGGTCCGACGGCCGGATCCCGCATATCGCCTTCAACCCGGCGGTCGGCCCGGACGCCTACTTCCCCGGCCCGACCTTCTGGCGGTCGGCGGACGTGGTCGGGCATCCGCCGATCGACACCTCGGGCATCATCCAGCCGCCGGTCCACGCCACCGCCGCGGTGGCGGTCGTCGACGGGCTGGGCGAGGACGGGCTGGCCTTCGCCCGCCGGGCGTACCCCTGCCTGGTCGCCCAGCACGACTACCTGCGCCGGCGGCGCAGCGTCGGCCCGGCGGGGCTGGCCGCGGTGGTGCACCCGTGGGAGACCGGGATGGACAACTCGCCGGCCTGGGATACGCCGCTGCACGCGGTGCCGGCGGACCTGTCGCTGTTCGACACCTACACCCGGCGCGACCTCGAGCACGCCGGCACCGGCGAGCGGCCGACCGACGAGGACTACGCCCGCTACATCCGGCTCGCCCTTGCCTACCGGGACCACGGCTACGACGACGACTGGGTCCGGGCCGAGGGCGCGTTCTGCGTGGTCGACCCGACGTTCAACGCCTTGTGGGCGTGGGCGGAGATCTCGCTGGCCGACCTCGCCGAGCGGATCGGCGCCGACCCGTCCGGGCACCGCGCCGAGGCGGCCCGGCTCACCCGGGCGCTGGTCGACCAGCTCTGGAGCGCCGAGGCCGGCGTGTTCCTCGCCCGGGACGTCCGGACCGGGCACCGGCTGAGCGAGCGCACCGTATCCGGGCTGATCCCACTGGTGCTGCCGGACCTGCCGGCCGAAGTGGTCGGCCCGGTGCACGACACCCTGTCGAGCGACCGGTTCCGGGTCGGCCGGGTGTACGGGGTGCCGAGCTTCGACCTGACCGATCCCCGGCACGACCCGCAGCGCTACTGGCGCGGACCCAGCTGGCTCAACACCACCTGGCTGGTCGCCCAGGGCCTCCGGCAGCACGGCTACACCGACCTGGCCACCGGGCTGGAGGACGACATCGTCGCCCTGACCGCGCAGTCGGGCCTGCGGGAGTACTTCCATCCGCTGACCGGGACCGGACACGGCACGGACCGGTTCAGCTGGTCGGCCGCCCTGCTGATCGAGGTCCTGCTCAGCCGGCGCTAGCTCTCGACCCGCTCCCACTCTCTTCCGGAGGAGAGGGTGCCGGTGAGCGGGCGGCTAGCCACGCGGACACCAGCTCGCCGGCCATAGCGAGCGCGTCGGTGCGCCGGGTGGCCTGGTCGAGCACGAAGGCGCCCTCCAGCGCCGTGACCAAGGCCAGGGTCAGCTCCCGGGCCAGGCGGGCGGGCAGGCCCCGACCGGAGAAGTAGGCGGTGCCATAGTCCAGCCAGCCGTCGAAGACATCGGCCGTCGCCTGCCGCAGCGTCTCGTTGGTGCTGGCCACCTCCAGGGCGACGGTGGCGATCGGGCAGGCGTCGGCGTAGCCCGTCTCGACCAGGTGCGCCGCGGCGGCGGTGAAGAACGCCCGGACCCCGGTAGGTAGGTCCGGCGCCGGGTCGAAGATCGCCGGGACCAGGGCCACGTACGCCGCACCCGAGGTCCGGATCGCCTCGGCCGCCAGGTCCACCTTGCCGCCCGGGAAGTGGTGGTAGAGCGAGCCGAACGGCGCCTTGGCCGCGGCGACGATCTGCTGGACGCCGGTCCCCGCATAGCCCTGGGTGCGCAGCAGCTGGGCGGTCTCGGTGACGAAGCGCTCGCGAGTGGGGGTGGTCACGAACCCATCGTAGGGCCGGGCTAGAGTGATCTCTCTAGAACAATCACTCTAGGAGGCGGACGATGTGGGTCGAGCTGCCGGCCGGAACGGTCGAGTACGAGGACGTGGGCGAAGGGCCGGTGATCGTGCTGGTTCACGGCGTCCTGATGAACAGCTCGGCCTGGCGCAACGTGGTTCCGGCGCTGGCGTCGCGCGCCCGGGTGATCACGCCGACGCTGCCGCTCGGGTCCCATCGGCGGCCGATGAACCCCGGGGCCGACCTGTCGATGCGCGGCCAGGTGCACATCCTGGCCGACCTCCTGGACGCGCTCGACCTGCAGGACGTCACCCTGGTGCCGAACGACTGGGGCGGGCCGCTCTTCCTGACCGCCGAGGGCCGCGACCAGCGGGTGGGCCGGCTGGTCGTAACGCCGTGCGAGGCGTACGAGAACTTCCCGCCGGGACTGCCAGGGCGGTTCGCGCACCTGGGCACCAAGAACGACCTGAGCACGCGGCTGGCGCTGCGCGGCCTCCGGGTGGGCTGGCTACGGCGAACGCCGCTGATGTTCGGCTGGATGGCCCGGCGGCCGGTGCCGGACGAGGTGGTCCGGGACTGGACGGCACCGGCCCTGGCCGACGTCCGGGTCCGCCGGGACCTGATGGCCTACGCGAGCGGCCACCAGAACCGCGCGACCAACGTCGCCGGCACCGAGGCCCTGTCCGGCTTCGGCCGCCCGGCCCGGGTGCTCTGGACCGACAACAGGGTGATGCCCCGCGAGCACGGTCCCCGCCTGGCGGAGCTGCTCGGCGCCGAGCTGGTCGAGCTGCCCGACGCGTACGTGTTCCTCGGCGAGGACGCACCGGAGGCCCTGGCTCGCGAGCTGCTGACCTTCCTTCCGGCTCGGGCCTAGAGGCCGAGAGCCTTGGTGATCATCGGCCAGGCGGCGTGCAGCTCGCGCTCCCAGTAGACCCAGTTGTGGGTGCCGGGGCCGTAGAGGTGGACCGTGGCCTCGGGTTGCAGCTTCCGCAGTCGCTTGGCCAGGGCCTCGTTCTCCCGCCGGAGCTGCGCCTCGATGGAGTCGACGGTGCCCTCGGCGTCCAGCGGGCCGGACTCACCGTTGCCGCAGGACAGGTAGACCGGCATCCCCTGCAGCCGGTCGGCCAGGTCGTACGGGTTGTGCTCCTGCCAGGTGTCCTCGTCCGTGGCCGGGTCGCCCCAGAGCGCGTATCCGTCCTCGCCTTGGGACTGAACCAGTCCGATGTAGCCCTGGCTGGTGTCCGCGGACTGCCGGATGTGCGCGATGCCGCTGAACGAGGCGACCGCGCGGAACATCCCGGGATGCCGCGCGGTGTAGCCGAGGGCGCCGAGACCGCCCATCGAGACCCCGGCGATCGCCCGCGGTTCACCCGCGCCGTACTCGGGCCCGAGCAGGGCCGGCAGCTCGGCGAGATGGAACCGCTCCCAGGCCGGTCCCGACTTCCAGTCGCTGTAGAAGCCGACCTTGCCCCCGTCCGGCATCACCACCAGCACGTCCAGGTCCTTGGTCAGCTGTTCGATGTCGGTCGACCGGGTCCAGCTGACGTAGCTGTCGCAGCAGCCGTGCAGTAGGTAGAGGACGGGCCGGGTTGGTGTCGGCCCCGGCCTGAAGCTCTTCGGCACGAGCAGCCGCACCTTGACCGCGGAGCCGACCGCCGGTGAGTCGATGGTGAGGTCGACCTGCCGGTCGCTGATCTGCTCGGCGTCGACGATCCGGGCCGGCGGAGACGAGGTGAGGGCCGACGAGCTGGGCGGCGGCGGAGACGGCACGGGCGGAGCGTCACCGGCCGAGGGGGCACAACCCGTCAGCACCAGCAGAAGAAGCAGGACCCATAGGCGCCGCGAAGCCACTCCGTCACCCTGCCAGCGCGGTCCGGCCGGGCCAAGCAACGGCCGGGAAAGTGACAGCGCGTCATACTCGAGCCGCGGCACCACGGTGCCGCCGTCGCCACATTGGGGGGTTGCCCGACGCGACGGCGGGGACTGCGGCGGGAGCCTCGAGGCATGAACCAGAACTCATATCCTCCGGACCAGATCCGCGCGGGAACCGGCGGTTGGAGCTGGCCGCGGCTGTTCCGCCAGCTCGACGTCGGTTCCTCGGCCATCAGCATGATGGCCTGGCCGTACCTGCATCAGTTCCCGACATCCACCTCGGTCCCGCCGCCGGAGCCCCGGCGGAGCGGCTCGTGACGCCGAGCCTGGTGGGCGTGTCCCATCTGGGACTCAGCGTCCCGGCGGAGCGGACTGCGGCCTCGGCGACCGCGGTCTTGCCGATGCCGGCCTCACCCTCGACGACCAGCACGCCGAGCCTGCCCTGACCCGCCGACGCCCGGAGCGCGGAGATCCGGTCCAGCACCTCAGCGCGGCCGACCAGTGTCGTATCGCCGAGGCCGTCGTGTGCGGGAATGCCCACGACCGCACTGTAGGGCTCAGCGCGCCGTGTACGGGGTGAGCAGCTGGTCGACCGGGGCGTAGTCGTCGGTGAGCACCGACGCACCGTCAACCCAGGCGTCCAGCTCGGCCCCCGTGATCACGCCCCAGCCGGTGTCGGTGTCCGCCAGCCGGGCGGCGATCCCGGCGGTGTCGATCGGGGCCGGGGAGGCGATCGCCACCAGGTTGCCGCCGCCGGTGCGGGCCAGCGTGTCGGTGCGGGCCATCAGCGCCACGTGGTCGAACTCGGCGCCCAGGGTCGCCACCTCCGCGCGGGCGAAGGCCAGCGGCCCGCGGTCGATCATGTTCACCAGGTAGGTCCCGTCGGGCGACAGCACCCGCTCCACCTCACGGACCGCCTCCTGGGTGGTCAGGTGCCACGGCACGCTGATCCCGCCGAAGGCGTCCCCGACCACCAGGTCCTGACTGCCGGCGGTCAGCCGCCGCAGGCCGAGCCGGCCGTCCTCGACCCGCACCGAGATCCCGCCCCGGGGGTCGTAGCCCAGCCGTTCGCGGTCGATGGCGACCACCCCGGGGTCGATCTCCGACACCAGGTTCTGCCCGCCAGGCCGGGTGTGTTCGAGGAACTGCGGCAGGGTCAGCGCTCCGGCGCCGAGATGGTAGGCCCGGAGCGGCTGGCCGGGGGCGTACGCGGTGTCGATGGCGGCGACCACGCTCCGGGCGTACGCGAACTCCAGGTGGGTGGGGTCGGCCAGGTCGACGTAGGAGTGGGGCGCGCCGTCCAGCAGCAGCACCCTGCCGGTGGCGCGCTCCGGGTCGTCGACCACGACGGCGCAGTGGTAGGCCGTCTCCGCGTCGCAGCCCCCGGGCGCGACCGCGGCGCCGACCCCGCTCAGCACGAGCAGCAGAGCCGGCACGGCGGCCCAGCGCGCGCTCCGGAAGCGCAGCTCGACGGCGACCGCGGCGGCGACCAGCACGATGCCCAGCCCGACCATGATCCCGCTCACCGGAACGCGGGAGATCAGGATGAAGCCGGTCACGACGGTGCCGACGATCGCCCCGACGGTGCCGATTCCGGACAGCCGGCCGACCACCCGTCCGGTCTGGTCCAGGGAGCTGAGCCGCAGCTTGGTCACCATCGGTGTGATCGCCGACAGGAACGTCCCGGGGATGACGATGCCGAGGCCGGCGACGATCATCAGCAGGATGGTGCCACCCTCCACCGAGCCGGCGGCCCGGACGGCGGGCGGTGTCGCCGCGACGGCAACGCCGGAGATGGCCAGCAGCGGCGCCAGCAGCCGGCGCGGCGGGACCGCGTCGGCCAGCCGGCCGCCGGACCAGGAGCCGGCAGCGATGGCGGCGAGGGCGGAGCCGATGACGATGGTGCTGGTCTCCAAGGTGAGCCCGAGGTACGGCGCCAGCAGGCGGAGCGCGACCAGCTCGACGACCAGCACGGCGGCCGAGGCGCCGAAGACCAGGGCCGCGGCGGCGTACGGACCGAGTCCGCCGGGCGCCGCGGCGTTCGATGTCACTGGGCGATCCTCTCAGTCGCGGCAAGGATGGGGTCATGAGCAAGCCAGTGGTGATCCTTCGTCCCGCGCCCCAGATCGTCGAACGCATCTTCACCACCGAGGCGCTGGAGGCGCTCCGGACGGCGTACGACGTGCACATCCTGGACGAGGAACCGGGCGTCGAGGAGCGCTTCGACACCCTGCTACCGCGGGCGTTCGCCGTCGTGGGGCAGCCGGACCTGCCGGCGGAGCGGCTGGCCCGGGCCACTGAGCTTCGTGCTTTGCTCAACGTAGAGGGCAACTTCTTCCCCAACGTGGACTACTCGGAAGCCTTCGCCCGCGGCATCCACGTCCTGGCCTGCGGGCCCGCGTACGCCACGGCTGTCGCCGAGTACGCGCTGGGCCTCGCCCTCGACCTGGCCCGCGGCATCTCGAGGGAGGACCGGGCCTTCCGCGCCGGCCGGGAACGCTACGTCTCGGCGTCGACCGCCGACTCGATCCTGCTCACCGGCGCAACCGTCGGGCTGGTCGGCTTCGGCAACCTGGGCCGGGCGCTGCACCGGCTGCTGCAGCCGTTCCGGCCCACGCTGCAGGTCTACGATCCCTGGCTGCCCGACCGGGTGATCGCCGAGTACGGCGCAACGGCGACCCCGCTGATGCACCTGCTCGGGACCAGCGAGTTCGTCTTCGTGCTGGCCACGGTGACCCCGGAGAGCGAGCACCTGCTCGGCCCGGTCGAGCTCGCCCACCTGCGACCGGGCTCGCGGCTGGTTCTGGTCAGCCGCGCCGCCGTGGTCGACTACGACGCCCTGCTGCGCCGGGTGGCCGCGGGTCAGCTGCTCGCCGCGGTCGACGTCTGGCCAACTGAGCCGGTACCGCCCGACCACCATGCCCGCGCACTGGACGGTCTGGTGCTGTCCGCGCACCGGGCCGGCGGGATCCCGGAGGCGTTCGCGAGCATCGGCGACATGGTGGTCGACGACCTGGCGCAGATCGCCCGCGGCCTGCCGCCGGTACGGATGCAGGCCGCGAGCCGGGAGCTGGTCACCCGCTACCGCAACCGTCCGGTCACCTGACCGGAGCGCCGAAATGGCTCAGCCGATCTCCATCTCGTCCGCAGTGGGGGCCGGCGGGCGCCTGGTCACGGGTGAGTCGAGGTAGAAGTACGCCGTAGAGGCGATGTCGTCGTAGAGCGCCCGGTAGCGGCCGCCGCTGCGCCAGCCGAGCGCCTGGATGTCCACGCGCAATCGGGAGTCGAACGTGATCGGGTCCGGGATGTGCCAGCGGTACATCCCGAACCGCTGCTGGCTGGCGTAGAGGCCGTCGGGTCGGAGCACCTGGTGCAGGCCGAGGTACGGGGTGCTGTACGCGGTGTAGCCCTGGCCGGGCACGTCGAAGTTCCAGGCCCCACCGAAGTAGTCCTCGGTGCCGGTGCCGCAGATCGTCGGGAACTCCCCGTCGGAGTCCAGGTAGAACTTCATCTCGCCCTCCCCCCACCAGCCGCTGCTGTTCACCCCCCACGCCAGGTAGCTCCCGACGTAGTGGCCGCGGCCGGTCACGCCGTCGAGCAGGAGGTGCGGCCCGCCGGCCGAGACCGGGTTGCTCCGGCGCCACTGGGCATGCAGATAGCTGTTCCCGGTCGGCTCGCCGGACTGGTAGGTGACCTGGAAGTAGACCCGCTCGGAGGAGTCGGCGGTGTTCTCCAGGCTGAGCCGCGCCCCCTGGCGGAACGGCATCGGCCAGTAGCAGTTGAACCCACCGTGCGGGTTGACCGCGACCGGGACCGAGGACAGCTGGGCGAAGGCGCCCCAGCCCTGGCCGAAGAAGTCGCCGACCGGCACCTCGACCGCCGGCTCGTCGGACCCGTCCCAGTGCGCCCGGAGAATCAACCGGCGCCAGTTCGACGGGGAGGTGGTGAGCCAGATGTGCCGGATCTCCCCCGGACCGTCGATCTCGGCGAGGTCGGTGGTTTCCCCCGCGCCCACGTCGATGCTGGGCGAGACCTTCCAGCCCGCACCGAGGTCCCGGGCGGCGTGGGCACCCGTCCCCTCGGTGGCTCGGGCGCCGCCACCCGGGGCGCCGTCGGGGTTCTCGGCGCTGATGGAGCGGGTGGCGCCGGCGCGTAGCCGTCCGAGCGAGCTCAAACCGTCGATGACTCAGCCCTCCGTCAGCCGGCGATCTGCTCCTTCGCCAGCTCCACCACCCGCTCTTTGGTGAAGCCGAACTTGGCCTGCAGTGCCTTGAGCGGCGCGGAGGCCCCGAAGGTGCTCATCGCCACGATCGCGCCGGTGCTGCCCGCCCAGCGGTCCAGGCCGAACGCGGTCCCCTGCTCGATCACCACCCGCGCGGTCACCGCGGGCGGCAGCACCGACGCCCGGTACTCCTTGGGCTGCCGGTCGAACAGCTCCATCGAGGCCATCGACACCACCCGGGCGTTGACGCCCTCGCTGACCAGCTGCTCGTACGCCTCGACGGCCAGCCCCACCTCGGTGCCGCTGGCGATCAGGATCACGTCCGGCGTGGCCTCCGGATCACCGGCCAGCACGTAGCCACCCTGGGCGACGCCGCTGGCCGCGGCGTACTTGGTCCGGTCCAGGGTCGGCATCGCCTGCCGGGACAGGATCAGCGCCACCGGGTCGTGCCGCAGCGGCATGATCACCTTCCAGGCCTCGATCACCTCGTTGGCGTCGCCGGGTCGCATGTCGATCAGCCCGGGCATGGCCCGGATCGAGGCGAGGTGCTCGATCGGCTGGTGGGTCGGGCCGTCCTCGCCCACCCCGATCGAGTCGTGGGTGTAGATGTGGATGACCGGCAGCTCCATCAGGGCCGACAGCCGCAGCGCCCCGCGCTGGAAGTCGGAGAAGATCAGGAACCCGGCCTGGAAGGCGCGGATCTTGGACAGGGCCAAACCGTTGGCGACGGCGCCGGCGGCGTGCTCGCGTACGCCGAAGTGCAGGTTGCGGCCCTTGCGGTCGGTCGCGGAGAAGTCACCGGCCTCCTCGAAGGTCAGCCGGGACTTGTTCGACGGTGCCAGGTCCGACGAGCCGCCGATCAGCCACGGCACCCGCGGCGCGATGGCGTTCAACGCCTTCGCGCTGGCCTCCCGGCCGGCCACCCCCTTCGGGTCGGGGTCGAAGGTCGGCAGGTCGGCGTCCCAACCATCGGGCAGCTGCCGCCGCTGCATGTTGTCCAGCTGCTCGGCGAGCTCCGGGTACTCCTTGCCGTACGCGGCGAACAGCTCGTCCCACGCCTCCCGGGCCTCCGCGCCCCGCTTCCCACCGCCCTCGGCGAAGTGGTCGCGGACCGCGTCGGGCACCACGAAGGACTCGTTCTCGGGCCAGCCGTAGAACCGCTTCGCCCCCTTGATCTCCTCCACGCCGAGCGGCTCCCCGTGCGCCGAGTGGTGGCCGGCTTTGGTCGGCGCGCCCCAGGCGATCACACTCTTGACGATGATCATCGTGGGCTTGCCGGTCTCGGCCTTGAACGCCTCCAGCGCCGCGGTCAGCGCCTCGAGGTCGTTGGCGTCGTCGACGTGCTGCACCGCCCAGCCGTAGCCCTCGAACCGCTTCGCGACGTCCTCGGTGAACGCCAGCTCGGTGCTGCCCTCGATGGTGATCTGGTTGCTGTCGTAGATCCAGCACAGGTTGTCCAGCTTGAGGTGGCCGGCCAACGACGCCGCCTCGGCGCTGATGCCCTCCATCAGGCAGCCGTCCCCGCAGATCGCGTAGACGTCGTAGTCGAACAGCGTGTAGTTCGGCTTGTTGAACGTGGCCGCCTGCCACTGGCCGGCGATCGCCATCCCCACGCTGGTCGCGATCCCGGTGCCCAACGGGCCAGTGGTGCACTCCACCCCGGACGTCCAGCGGTACTCCGGATGCCCCGGGCACTTCGAGTCCAGCTGCCGGAACTTCTTCAGGTCCTCCAGCGGCACCGACAGCTCACCCAAGGTCTCGTAGACAGGATTGACCGACTTCACCCCCGCCAGGTGCAGCGTCGCGTAGAGCAGCGTCGACGCGTGACCCGCCGACAGCACGAACCGGTCCCGGTTGCTCCAGATCGGCTGGTTCGGGTCGAAGCGCAAAAAGCGCTGCCACACCGTGTACATCACTGGCGCCAGCGCCATCGGCGTACCCGGATGACCGGAGTTGGCAGCCTGCACCGCATCCATACAGAGGGTGCGGATCGTGTCGACGGCGACCTTCTCGATCGGCTGCTCGGCGAGAGCGGGAAAGTCCTGCGTGGCGATGTCAGTCATAAGACGACAATCGTGCCCCGCGGCTCACCTCGTCAAGATCATGGACAGCGAAGCCCATCACGCCGCGGGACAGTCACCCCGTCACGGTCGATAATCCGTTGGACCTCTGTGCGTAATGTCGTCACACTCGTGCCCAGCAACGGGGCCCGATGTCAACGGCCGGTCGGAATTCTCAGAATTGCACTCCAGAGCACCCGCGACCGGAGAACTTGCGCTTGGCGCCGCGGCTTACGGACCATCTGAAGGGTCGTAGTGAGGGCGGCTCGCCATCACCACCGGGCCCGGACACCGACGGAGTAGCATCGGCGCCGCATACGAGGACCAGAGAAGGGGTGCAGCCCAGGTGACCGCAGGGACTGATCCCGGCTACGAGGCGCTGCCCGCCCACGTCGACCTGCCCGCGCTCGACCACGAGGTGATTGCGCAGTGGGAGCGGGCCGACGTCTTCCGCCGCAGCCTCAAGGCCAACGAGGGCGGTCCGATCTGGATGTTCTACGAGGGCCCGCCGACCGCCAACGGCCGCCCCGGCACCCACCATGTCGAGGCCCGGGTGTTCAAGGACCTCTTCCCCCGCTACAAGACGATGAAAGGCTTCGTCGTCCCCCGCAAGGCCGGCTGGGACTGCCACGGTCTGCCGGTCGAGCTCGCGGTGGAGAAGGAGCTCGGCTTCACCGGCAAGCCCGACATCGAGGCGTACGGGATCGCCGAGTTCAACGCCCGCTGCCGGGAGAACGTGCAGAGCCACGTCGACGCGTTCCTGCAGATGAGCGAG
>DASQUF010000150.1:0-27454 GCA_035641435.1 Propionibacteriaceae bacterium
CGGGGGCATCGTTCCGCCGGAACGAGCGGACCAGGTCGAGGCTGAGAAGGAACCGCCACAGGGCCGCGTACGCCGGCGGGGTCGCCGCGTCCAGGTCGGTCACCGTGACCTCCGCCCCACCGTGCGGACCGTCGTCCTTGACCCGGAAGTAGGCGTACCCGTCCGGCTCCGCGTCAGGGGCGTAGTGCAGGGCGAACCGGTACGCCGACGCCCCCTGCCGCCAGGCCTCCGGATCGTGCAGTCGGACCTGCCACCAGTCGGCGGACCGGGTCAGCGCACCCGGCCGGTCGGCCAGCCACCTCTCCCGGAGCCGGGAGGCCACCGGCAGGAACTCCTCCCGCTCGACCTCGCCCACCGAGCCGTCCCCGAAGTCGACGTAGGGGGCGAAGGTCATTGGGCGGGTCGGTCCGGACAGCCGCAACCGGGACAGCGTCTCGCCGTAGCCGTACCGGCCGTAGATGGCGTGTTCCGAGGCCCACAACAGTGCGATCGGCTCGGCGCCCCGGGCCGCAATGTCGGTCAGCTGGTGCGTCATCATCGACCGCAGCAGTCCGCGCCGCCGGTAGGCCGGACTGACGGTGACCAGGGTGACCGCAGCGATCGGCACCGAGCCGCCCGGCACGATCATGGTCTCGGTGTACGCGCCGGTGCTGGAGACCCAGCGCCCGTCGACGGCGAACCCGAAGTTGCGCTCTTGCTCGAACACCGTCTTGTGCGGGCCCCACATCTCGGGCTTGTAGTCGGTGTGGAATCCGCGCAACACCGTCGCGAAGTACTCGTCGGTCCGGTCGCCGGGGACAGGGGTCAGGGTCAGCTCGGCCAGGTGCGGTGGCGTGGTGGTCATGGTGCCATCCTGTCGGGTGCCCAGGCCGAAGACGAGCGGAACTGGCGGCACGCACGGACGCTCCGCGGAGCGTGGACGGGCGGGCCTGGCGGGAGCCCGAGCCTGCGAGCGCGGATGGTTGCGACATCGGCCTGCCCGAGGGCCCGCCGGCTTCGCGAGGACCGGATAGATTGGCTCGCAGCCCCGTTGCTGAGAGGAATGCGATGACCGAGCCGACGGCAGCCCCCACTCCCCTGGCCCCGCCCGAGGTCAGCGCGTTGACGTTGACCGCGCCGGAGCCGCCGCAGGCGGTGGCGGCGACCTCGGCTCCGGCCATGGCGCCGCAAGTCGACCCGGCCACCGTTCCGGCCCTGGACCAGAAGGTCGACGGCTTCCTGAACACGCTGCTGACGGCCCAGACGCGATCCCCGGAGTTTGCCGCCCAGGCCGCGAACGTGCGCAGCATGGGCGACGGGGACATCCGGCGGGCGGCGGAGACCTCGAACCGGCTGCTGCAGGCCCCGGTCCGAGCGATCCGGGAGGGCGGCCTGGCCAGCGGCTCCAAGGTGGGCAACACCCTGCTCGAGCTGCGCCGGACGGTCGAGGACCTCGATCCCAGCCAGGCGACCGGGGTGCGCAAGTTCCTCGGTGTCATTCCGTTCGGGGACAAGATCGTGGACTACTTCCGCCGTTACGAGTCGGCCCAGGGCCACCTGAACGGCATCCTGCACAGCCTGCGCAACGGGCAGGACGAGCTGACCAAGGACAACGTCGCGCTCAACATGGAGAAGCAGAACCTGTGGGCCGCCATGGGCCGGCTCAACTCCTACATCTACGTCGCCGAGCGCCTGGACGCGAAGCTGGTGTCCCAGATCAGCCAGCTCGAGCTGTCTGACCCAGAGCGGGCGAAAGCCCTCAGCCAGGACGTCCTCTTCTACGTCCGGCAGAAGCACCAGGACCTGCTCACCCAGCTGGCGGTGTCGATCCAGAGCTACCTGGCCATCGACATCATCATCAAGAACAACATCGAGCTGATCAAGGGCGTGGACCGAGCCTCCACCACCACCATCGCGGCGCTGCGCACCGCGGTGATCGTCGCGCAGGCGTTGGCCAACCAGAAGCTGGTGCTGGACCAGATCACCGCGCTGAACACCACGACCTCCGACCTGATCCAGCGGACGTCGGAGATGCTGCGCGACAACTCCGCGGCCATCCAGCAGCAGGCCGCCTCGGCCACCATCGGCCTGCCCCAGCTGCAGGCCGCGTTCGCCAACATCTACGCGACCATGGACTCGATCGACACCTTCAAGCTGAAGGCCCTGGACACGATGGGCGCCACCATCACCACGCTGGAGGGTGAGGTCATGAAGTCCCGCGAGTACCTGGACCGGGTGAGCCGGCACGACCAGCAGCTGGCGACCGGCGCGCTCGACCTCGATGACGGCGGCACGCCGCGCACGAACCTGCGCTGAGCTGTCGGCTTCGCTGAGTGCTGATCCCCTTTCTCGCATGGGTTTCAAGGACTGGATCGCCCGGATCACCGGGCAGGGCCGGACGGCCGAGCCGCCGCCGGTCGTACCGGTCACCCCGGCCGCACCGACCGAGGCCGACATCCTGGCGGCCCTCGACCGGGTGCAGACCATGATCGCCGGCGGCGTAGTGCCGGCGGCCGTGGCGTCCCGGGTCGCCCGGGTCTCGACCACCGTGCGCGACACCATGCCGAGGCTGCGCAACCTCGGCCTGGGCAGCCCGGAGGCCTACTCGGTGATGGCGACGGCGACCGACTATCTGCCGGAGGCGATCGGCGGCTACACCCGGTTGCCGCGACGGTGGGCCGACTCCCGACCGATCGAGAACGGCAAGACCTCGCTGATGCTGCTGATCGACCAGCTCGACCTGCTCGGCGCGACCATGGACAAGATCTTCGATGCAGTGGTCCGGGTGGACGCCGACGCCCTCATCGCCCACGGCCGCTTCCTTCAGGAGAAGTTCGGCCACGCCTCGACCGGCGGCAGCCTCGACCTCGGCCAGCAGACCCAGCCCCCGCCGCCCCCCAGCACCCTGGACCTGCCGTGACCGCCGACGACGAAGGCCGCAGCCTGACCGAGACCGTACGCGCCCACGCCGAGGCCGTCCGGGCCCAGCTGGCCCGGATCACCGCGCTGCGGGAGGCCAGCCCGGACATCCTCACGCCGCCGTCGGGACTCAACCCGCTGGACCTCACTGCCCTGGACCTGCACATGCTGCCAGGCCGGTTTCCCGGCGTCGGCCCAGCGACCACGGCCGCTGAGTCTGACGAAGCGCAGAACACCGACCTCTCGGCTAGCTCGGGTCCCATCGCCGAGGCCCCCGCCGCGGAGACAGCGCCGGCCGAGGCCGAGAAGGAGGATGAGCCGCCGCCGAAGACGCTGGAGGAGCTGCTCGCCGAGCTTGACGCGCTCACCGGGCTCACCGAGGTCAAGGCGGAGATCCATCGCCAGGTGGCCGTGCTTCGGGTGGAGGGCCTGCGGCAGAGGGCCGGGCTGAAGTCGGTGACGATCACCCGCCACCTGGTGTTCGTCGGCAACCCCGGCACCGGCAAGACCACCGTGGCCCGGCTGGTCGGCGGCATCTACCGGGCCCTGGGCCTGTTGTCCAAGGGCCAGCTGGTCGAGGTCGACCGCTCCGAGCTTGTCGCGGGCTACCTGGGCCAGACCGCCATGAAGACCGCCGAGGTGGTGGCCAAGGCCGCCGGCGGGGTGCTGTTCATCGACGAGGCTTACAGCCTGGCCGGCGACCAGTACGGCCAGGAGTCGGTGGACACGCTGGTCAAGGAGATGGAGGACCGCCGCGACGACCTGGTGCTGATCGTGGCCGGCTACCCCGACCCGATGGTGCTGTTCATCGCGCAGAACCCCGGCCTGGCCAGCCGCTTCCGGACCACGATCGAGTTCGCCGACTACACCGACGACGAGCTGGTGAAGATCTTCTCCGACCTCGCCGCCGCCGCCGACTACGACGTGACACCAGAGTGTCTCGACCGGTTCCGCGCCATCCTGCTGGGCACCCCACGCGGACCGAGCTTCGGCAACGGCCGGTTCGCCCGCAACCTGCTGGAGGCGGCCATCGGCCGACACGCCTGGCGGCTGCGGGACGTGGCCGAGCCGACCCTCGAGCAGCTCCGCCAGCTGGTGCCCGAGGACCTGGAGGATGAGCCGGTGGCGACTGGGTCCCGGCCGATGGGCACTGAGTCCGAGACGATGCGCCCCGAGCCCTTCGACAAGCTCAGTGGAGCCCCTGTCGAACGGCCGATCGAGGATCCTCGACCGGCTCCACCCACCGAAACCACCGAGACCACGGACATGGAGGCCCGCCCGTGAGCCAGGCCCAGGCGCAGCCCGCCCCGGCGGTGGCGACGCCGCCACCGGCCAGTGCCGCGCCTCCGGCGACCGCCGTGACCCCGACCATCTCCACTTCAGCGACGCCGGACGCGACCGCGCGCAGGATGGACACCCCCAGCCGGCTCCGGCTGCTCAGCCTCGGTGTCGTGGTGACCGGCGTACTCACCGGGGTGGTTGGCGCCCTGGTGTTCTCCGCCCTGGCCTACTCCCTGGCCCGGGCCGAGGCTGACACAGCCCAGCTGGTCCGGGTGCAGCAGATCCAGACCAACCTGCTGATCGCCGACGCGACCGCCACCAATGCCTTCCTCATCGGCGGGCTGGCACCGCCCGCGCAGCGGGCCCAGTACGACGCTGCCCTCACCGAGACCAGCGCGCTGATCGTCCAAGCGGCGCAGGCTCAGCCGGCCGACGCCGACGCCCTGGCCGCCCTGAACCAGCAGGTCGTCGCCTACGCCGGTGCGATCGAGCAGGCCCGGGCGAACAACCGGCAGGGTCTGCCCGTCGGGTCCCAGTACCTGCGGTCGGCCAGTGCTCAGCTCCGCGCGGAGGCCATGCCGATCGCCGACAACCTGGTCTCGGCCAACGCCCACCGGGCCGAGGACCGGATGGAGACCTGGATCGGACTTGTCTTCGTGATCTTCGCCGCGCTGACCCTGACCGCCTTCATCGTGGGCCAGATCTGGCTCGCCAACCGGTTCCGCCGGACCTTCAACCGAGGCATGCTCCTGGGATCGGTGCTGCTACTGATCCTGCTGGCCGGCGGAGTGGCCCTGTTGCTCAACCTGAACGGCGCGGTGGGCAGCATCCGCACCGGCAGCTTTGCCGACGTCAACACTGCGGCCAGCGCCCGGATCGAGGCCAGCAACGCCAAGTCCAACGAGAGCCTCACCCTGATCGCCCGGGGCTCCGGCGCCGCCTTCGAGTCGGCCTGGCAGAACTCGTCCACCAGCGTGACCGCTGACCTGGAACGTCTCGGCGGTTCCGCCCCGACCGCTGAGTGGAACACCTACCGGGACGTGCACACCGAGATCCGGGCGCTGGACGACGGCGGCGAATGGGACAAGGCCGTCGCCCTGGCGACCGGGACGGGTCCGGAGTCGGCCAACACCGCCTTCAACGCCTTCGACGCCCGCCTGGCCGACACCCTCGACCAGTCCAGCCGCGAGTCGGCGGCCGGCCTCTCCGGGCAGCAGCCCGCATTGATCATCGCGGCGATCCTCAGCCTGCTGGGCGGACTGGCCGTCGCTCTGCTCGCCCGCTCCGGTGTCGCCGCCCGGCTTGGGGAGTACCGATGAGCACCGTCCGCCGGCTGCCGATGGTCGCGGCCTTGGCTGCCCTGGTCCTCGCCGTTCTGTCGGGCTGCGCGCTGTTCAGCTACACCCCAACCGAGCTGCCCAGTCCTCCCACCGCCCCGACGCCGACCCCGTCCGGCTCGGCGAGTGCGCCCGCCCGATGCCCGAACCCGACCGCCTCGTACGCCCCGAGCGGCGAACTGCCTTCGCCCGGCGACCTGCCCCGCGGCTCGACCATGGCCAAGATCCGCGAACGCGGCCGGCTGGTGGCCGGCGTGTCCGCCGACACCTACCTGCTGGGCTCCCGCAACCCACTGACCGGTCGCATCGAGGGCTTCGACATCGACATGGTCAAGGCCGTGGCCAAAGCGATCTTCGGTGACGAGAATCGCTACCAGCTCCGGGTGATCACCGCCGCCCAGCGGATCCCCGCACTTCAGGAGGGCGAGGTGGACCTGGTCGCCCGAAATATGACGATCACCTGTGACCGCTGGACCCAGATCGCTTTCTCCAGCGAGTACTACCGCTCTGGCCAGAAGGTCCTGGTCCGCAAGGGGTCCAAGGCGAAGTCGTTGGCGGACCTGAAAGGGCAGAAGGTCTGCGCGCCGCGGGCCACCTCTTCGCTGGAGAACCTGAAGAAGCTCGCCCCCGAGGCGGTGCCCGTGGAGGCGGACAACCACACCGGCTGCCTGGTGCTGTTCCAGCAGGGCGAGGTGGCGGCGATCACCGGTGACGACACGGTGCTGGCCGGGCTGGCCGCCCAGGACCCGTACGCGGTGGTCCCGGAGCAGCGGGCCTTCACCGCCGAGCCCTACGGCCTCGGCTTCCCCACCAAGAACGTCGACTTCGTCCGCTTCGTCAACGCCCGGCTGGCCCAGATGCGCAGGGACGGCGAATGGACCGCGATCTACAACCGCTGGCTGGCCGAGTCGCTCGGACCGGCCCCAAGTCCGCCGAAGGCGGTCTACGGCAGGACACCGTGAGCCTCTCCGCCGCATCGGGCTCGGTGACCGCTCCGGCGGCTCCCGGCCGGATGGGGGTGGAGCTGCAGCCGACCCAGGTCCTGGTCTACCTCGAGCAGCTCGGGCAGTGGTGCGACGGGCGACAGTCCGAGCTGGACCAGCTCGACCAGGCGGCGCTGCAGTCGCCGAACGGTGTCGCCGCCACCGGCGATATCACCTTGTCGATGGCGCTGTGGAAGGCGGTCGCGGACCGTTACGAGCAGCTGCGGTCGGTCTGGGACTCCGGCCGGGCCGGGCCGACCGAGCGGATCCGGCTCAGCACGCTGATCTGGGGGCGGCTGGACACCGATGCGGCCACCGGCCTGGCGGTCTCGCTGCCCGAGGCATGCCGGCTCTCGGACGCGCTGGCCTCGTCGCTGCGCGTCCGGCTGGGTCTGGAGGTCTCCGGTGCCGAGATCACCGAGCGGATCCGGCAGCTGCGGGCCCAGATGGAACGGATTCGCGACCAGGTGACGCTGGAGCCGGCCGGACCGGCCCAGCAGCAGGCCGCCGGACAGCAGTCCCGGTTGGCCCGGCGGCTGAAGGAGATCGCCGACAAGGCGGCCCGGGGTGGCGACGTGGGCGGGCTGCTCGGACCGCTGGAGATCGACGCCGCCACCTTCGAGCGGGACCTGATCGTCGGAGGCGCGCAGCGCCGGGAGGCGGCCACACTGGTCCGCCGGGCCGAGGACCGCCGCATCGAGCTGGAGGCCCGCGAGGCCGGCTTGCGCAACCTGGCCGCCGAGTGCGTACGCCGGGTCGAGCCTGCCCCGCGGTACGCGGTGCCCGACGTCGAGCTGCTCGGCCCGGTGCCCGGCAGCCGCGGTGAGGTGGAGACGTACCTGCGTCGGCTGGACCAGGTCTCCCGGGCGATGACCGTCGCCGAGCAAGCGTACGGGAAGGCGCTGGGCGAGCGCCGGGAGCTGGCCGACCGGCTCGACGCGTACCGGGCCAAGGCGACCGCCACCGGCGTCGCCGACCATCCCGACCTGGCCCGCGCGTACGCGATGGCTCGGGAGGCCCTGGACCGCCAGCCGTGCCGGATGGTCCTGGCGAACCAGCTCGTCACCCTGTACCAGACCTACCTGCAGCTGGAGGCCTCGTGAGATGCACTCAGCCGGGCTGCACCGGCACCATCGTCGACGGCTACTGCGACGTCTGCGGCAGCCCGGGACCGCAGGGCCAGCCCGCACCGACCGCGGTCAGCGTGCGGGCCGGCGCCTGTGCCCAGCCGGGCTGTACCGGCACCATCGTGGACGGCTACTGCGACGTCTGCGGCAGTCCGCCCGGCGCCCCCGCGGCCGACGCGGAGACCCCGGTCGGCGACGCCGCCGGTCCGGTGTCCACCCGTACCGGCTCCAGCCGGCTCGACTCCACCGCCCTCGGCTCCCGCCGGGCGGCGGCCGGCGGCAGCAAGATCACCCGCCGGGTGCAGTCGGGATCGCAGCGGCTGCGTTCGGCCCGGCTCGGCGCGGGACTCACCCGGGTGCCACCTGCCCCGGTGATCGACGCCTCCCTGGCCATCATGAGGAACCCGGAGGTGCCCGAGGACAAGCGCACCTGTCCCAACTGCGGCGCGCCGGTCGGCCGGTCCCGGGACGGCATACCCGGGCGCACCGAGGGCTTCTGCGCCAACTGCGGCCGGGAGTACTCGTTCACCCCGAAGCTGCAGCCCGGGGACCTGGTGGCCAAGCAGTACGAGGTGGCCGGCTGCCTGGCCCACGGTGGCCTCGGCTGGATCTACCTGGCCCGGGACAAGAACGTCTCCGACCGCTGGGTGGTGTTGAAGGGCCTGCTGAACACCGGCGACAAGGACGCGCTGGCCGTCGCCATCGTGGAGCGGCAGTTCCTGGCCCAGGTCGAGCATCCGCTGATCGTGGAGATCTACAACTTCGTCACCCACGACGACGCCGGCTACATCGTGATGGAGTACGTCGGGGGCACCTCGCTGAAGCAGATCCTGAAGAACCGGATGCGGGCCAACAACGGGTCCTTCGACCCGCTTCCGGTCGACCAGGCGCTGGCGTACATCCTGGAGGTCCTGCCAGCCTTCTCCTACCTGCACGACCTGGGCCTGGTCTACTGCGACTTCAAGCCGGACAACCTGATCCAGGTGGGCGACGCGGTCAAGCTGATCGACCTCGGTGGCGTTCGCCGGATCGACGACCAAGAGTCGGCGATCTACGGCACCATCGGGTACCAGGCGCCCGAGGTCGCCGCCATCGGCACCACCGTGGCCTCGGACATCTATACGATCGGGCGCACGCTGGTGGTGCTGATCACCGAGTTCCGTGGCTACCAGACGAAGTACGTGGCCAGCCTGCCGCCGGTGGCGGAGACGCCGGTGTTCGCCGAGCACGACTCGCTCTACCGGTTGATCGCCAAGGCTTGCGCGCCCGACCCGGCCGACCGGTTCGCCTCCGTCGACGAGCTGCGGGTCCAGCTGCTCGGCGTGCTGCGCGAGGTGGTCGCCGCCCGGACCTCGGGGACCGCGCTGACCTCGGCGGCCTCGGTGCTGTTCGAGGCGCCGGCCATCACCAGCGAGGCGCTGGAGTGGGACGAGCTGCCGGCACTGCGGGTGGACACCACCGATCCGCAGTACCCGTGGCTGAACAATCTCGCCCTGGACAACCCACGGGAGCGGCTCGCCGAGCTGCACCGAGCCCCGGCGCCGAGCCCGGAGGTCCGGCTGGCCCAAGCCCGGGCAGCCCTCGAGCTGCGGCAGCCCGAGCTGGTCGGCCAGGTCGTCAACCAGATGCTGGCCGACGACCCCTGGGAATGGCGGGCGGTCTGGGTGAGCGGGCTGTCCGCCCTGGACAGCGGCGACTTCGCAGGGGCGCAGTCGGCGTTCAACGCGGTCTACGGACAGGTGCCCGGCGAGCTGGCGCCCAAGCTGGCCCTCGCCCTGGCGTGTGAGCGGGGCGGCGAGGCGGCGATCGCCGAGGAGCTGTACCGCACCTGCGCGAGTACCGACGCCAACTACGTCGCTGCGTCGGCCTTCGGCATGGCCCGGATCCGTGCGGCCCGCGGTGATGTCGCGGGCGCGATCTCGGCGCTGGACCTGGTGCCCTCCACCAGCCGCAACTTCACCGACGCCCGCCGTAAGCGGGCGGTGCACCTCTACGAGTCCGGACAGGGCCTGCCGGCTCTGGCCCAGGCCATGGACAGCCTGCAGGGCGTACCCATGGAACAGCGCGACAAGGCCAAGCTGACGGCGCAGATCCTGGAGAGCGCCCTGGCCGAGGTCGGCCGGACGGGCCCGCAGACGAACATCAAGATCGGCCAGTACGCGGCTCGCGACGACTCGCTGCGCGACGGGCTGGAGGCCACCTACCGGGCGCTGGCGGCGACCGCCAGCGACCAGGAAAGGCGGTACGCGCTGGTCGACAAGGCCAACGCCGTGCGAAGGTGGACCCTGCAATGAGCGAGCAGACGGCGCAGGAACCCCGACCCGGGGCCGCAACCCATCCCGGCAGCAACGGCGTCGCCCCTGCCGATGGGACCGCGCCCTCGACCTGTCCGAACTGCGGAGCGGCGGTTCGTCCGAGCGATGCCTTCTGCGAGACCTGCGGCCAGGCCCTCACCCGGACCAGCGCCGCCCCCGCCGCGAACCCCGCTGAGGCCGAGGCTCCGATCGAGATCACCCGCTCGGTCCAGGCCCAGCCGGAGCCGGAGGACAACGAGGACACCATCCCGGTCACCAGGCCCTGCCAAAGCTGTGGCGGCCCAGTGGGGGCGGATGGCTACTGCCAGATCTGCGGGATGAAGGCGCCGAGCGAACGCGACCACTACACCGAGCAGCCGGCGACCTGGGTGGCCGCCTGCTGCGACCGGGGGGTCCGGCACCACCGCAACGAGGACGCGACCGCAATCGCGGCCGACCCCCAGCCAGGCTCCCGGGCGGTGCTCGTGGTCTGCGACGGCGTGTCGACCTCGATCGACTCCGACGTGGCCAGCCTGGCCGGCGCCCGGGCGGCGCGGGACCTGCTGGCCGACAGCCGACCCGCGGGGCTGGGCACGCCGGCCAGCACGGCCGCCGCCATGGCCCAGGCCATCGAGCAGGCCGCCGCAGCGGCCAACACGGCGGTGATCGCCAACACGGCACCGGACAGCTCCAACGCGGCAGCCTGCACCTTCTCCGCGGCCGTGCTGGAGAAGCACACCATCTACTTCGGCAACCTGGGCGACAGCCGGGTCTACTGGATCCCCGACCCAGGGGCGCGCGACCAGCCGATCCAGCTCAGCGTGGACGACTCGGTGGCGTCGGCCCGGATGGCGATGGGGGTGTCCCGGGAGGAGGCCGAGAACGGGCCGGGAGCGCACGCCATCACCAAGTGGCTGGGCCGGGACAGCCCCGACTTCACCCCCATGACCGCCTCGCTCCGGCTCGCTACGCCGGGCTGGGTGCTGGTCTGTTCCGACGGCCTGTGGAACTACGTCTCCGAGGCCAACGCCCTGCAGGCGCTGATCGCTGACTTCAGCCGGACCGATGCCGGTGCCCTGCCGCTCGCCGTCCGGCTGGTCGCCTGGGCCAACGAACAGGGCGGCAAGGACAACATCGGCGTAGCCCTGGCCCGACACGAGCCCTGACGCCCCCTCTGTGGCGCGCTCACACCCGTCGCGCCCGGAGAGCTGCCGTCGTCGTCATTCCTCGCGGACCGAAAAGCACGCTCCGCTCGTCGCTCCTCCGATCGGCAGCGGTCCGCTCCTCCGATGCTCGCCGGGCCCGGCATACTGTGCTGACCGACCCAATCGCTCATGCCGAAGACGGAGTTGACCAATGGCTGAGTTCACCGCCGCTGTGTACCAGAACGAGTTCCTGCCCGATGGCGGCACCGACGTGAACGCGATTGTCACTGTGACCTGCCGCGGCGCCGGCGCGGCCGGCCAGACCGGTGCTGGGGACGCCGGCGAGATCGTCATCGTCGACACCTCGGGCTCGATGGGCCGCACCAAGCTGGAGGCGGCGAAGCAGGCGGCCTCCGCCGCGGTGGACCAGATCCTCGACGGCACCTACTTCGCCGTGGTCGCCGGGACGCACCAGGCGTACCTGGCCTTCCCGCCGGTCCGGCAGGGCGCGGGAATGGTGCGGATGGACCCGGCGGCCCGCTACGCGGCGCACCAGGCGATCTCGATGTTCCGGTCCGACGGCGGCACGGCGATGGGCACCTGGTTGACGCTGGCCGGCCGGCTGTTCGACTCGGTCCCGATGCTGGCGCAGAAGCACGCCATCCTGCTGACTGACGGGGAGAACCACAACGAGACGCCCCAGCAGCTGAGCAGTGCCATCGCCGGGGTGACCGGCAAGTTCCAGTGCGACTGCCGCGGCGTGGGGATCGACTGGCAGGTGGCCGAGGTGCGCCGGATCGCCCAGGCTCTGCTCGGCACCGTCGACATCGTGCCGGACCCGTCGGTGATGAGCCAGATGTTCGCCGAGATGATGCAGCAGTCGATGGGCCGCGGGGTGGCCGACGCCCAGCTCCGGGTCTGGGCACCGCAGGGCTCGCAGGTCGTGTTCGTCCGCCAGGTGGCCCCGACGGTCGAGGACCTGACCGAGCGCCGGGTCGAGGTGAACCCGCTGACCGGCGGGTATCCGACCGGCTCCTGGGGCGACGAGTCGCGGGACTACCACGTCAGCGTCCGGCTGCCGGCCAAGGGCGTCGGCCAGGAGCAGCTGGCGGCGCGCGTCCAGCTCACGGTAGGCGGTCAGGTGGCGGCCCAGGGCCTGGTCAAGGCCAAGTGGTCAGACGACGACGTGCTGACCACCCGGATCAACCCCGAGGTGGCGCACTACACCGGCCAGACCGAGCTGGCCGAGGTCATCCAGGCCGGGCTGGCCGCCAAGGCCGCGGGGGACGAGGAGACCGCCACCCAGAAGCTGGGCCGGGCCGTGCAGCTGGCCAAGGAGACCGGCAACGCCGAGGCCACCACCCGGCTGCGCAAGGTGGTCGAGATCGACAATGAGGAGACCGGGACAGTACGACTGAAGCGGGCGGTGGAGAAGGCGGACGAGATGGCCCTGGACACCGCATCCACCAAGACCACCCGGATCCGGAGCTGAGCCGATGAGTGCCGTCTGCCCCGCCGGGCACACCTCGACCGCCGACGACTACTGCGACGTCTGCGGCATGCCCATCGACGCCGCCGCCGTCACTCCCGGCCAGCCCCCGGTTCCGCCGGAGCCACCGAACCACGCCCCGACGACCACTCCGCCGGGACCGGCCGCCCTCACCGGTCCAACCTGCCCGAACTGCGCGACCGTCAACCTGCCGGATGCGCTGTTCTGTGAGAACTGCGGCTACGACTTCACCACCGGCACCATGCCCCGGCCGCTGGCGCCGCCCAACGAGGCCGGCGTAGCCGAGGCGGCTGGCGTAGCCGAGGCGGCCGCGTCGGGTGGAGAGGTCGGCACGCCGGAGAGCGACGGGTCCGCGCCGCCACCCGAGGAGAGCTTCAGCTGGGTGGCCGAGGTGTGGATCGACCCCGTCTGGTACCAGGCGCAGGAGAGCCCGGATCCGCTGCCCTCCCCTGGCCTGCCGGCCGTCGTGCCGCTGCGCGGCCGCTCGCTGCTGGTCGGGCGGACGTCGCAGAGCCGCAACATCCATCCGGCGATCGACTGCGAGGCGGACTCCGGAGTGAGCCGGCGACAGGCCCAGCTGACGACGGACGGGGACCGCTGGTGGGTGGAGGACCTGGAGTCGGCCAACGGGACCTTCGTGGCCCCGGCCAGCGCACCGCTGCCCGAGGACCCGATCCCGGTCGGGGTCAAGCGAGAGCTGGCGGCCGACGACCGGGTCTATCTCGGGGCGTGGACCCGGCTGGTCATCCGGCACGCCACCGACGAGGAACGACAGAACCTCGGCTAGTCGCTGGCGACGCTGTCGGCGAACACACTCAGGTTCTTCCGCCAACTGTGGCACCGTTGCTGGCGATCGTCACGAGCAGAACGTCTCAGGAGGAGCAGTGGATATCAAGGTCGGCATCCAGCACGTCAGCCGCGAGGTGGTGGTGGACAGCAGCGAGACGGCCAAGGACATCGAGAAGGCGTTCAGCGCCGCACTGTCCGACGACACGGTCCTCCGGCTCACCGACGCCCACGGCCGCCAGGTACTGATCCCGGCGAACAAGATCGCCTACATCGACCTCGGTGAGGAGAACGCCCGCCGCGTCGGCTTCGGCACGCTGTAACGTCCTGCTCGCGCCCGGGCTCGCCGGGTGGTGCCGTCTTCCTCCCTCGCTCGCACGACGAAAAGCGTGTCGTGCTCGGCTCGGTCGTCCAGACGGCACCGGGCTCGCCCTTACCGACGCTCGCAGGTGTGGGGAGTCCCTGACACCGTCTCGATCTGCCCCCTGACTACGCCTGGAGGCCGAGGCGGGTCATCCGGCGGGTGTGGTTCTCGACCAGGCGGGTGAACATCCGGCTGATGGCGGCAAGATCCATGCCCGGGCGGTCGACCGTCCCGGTGAGCAGGCTGGTCAGGGCGTCGCGGTCGGCGGCGACCCGCTGGGCCTGGCTCAGCGCCTCGCCCACCAGCCGCCGGCCCCAGAGCGCGAGCCTTCCGCCGACCTTGCGGTCGGCGTCGATCGCGGCGCGCACCCGTTCGATCACGTACGCCTCCTGGCCCTGGTCCTCCAGCACCTGGTGCACCAGAGCCCGGGTGTCGGCGTCCACGAAGGCGGCGACCTCGCGGTAGAAGTCGGCAGCGAACCCGTTGCCGACGTAGGTCCAGACCAGACCTTCCAGCCAGTCCTTGGGCTGGGTGTGCTCGTGGTAGGCGTTGAACGCCGCGTGGAAGGGCTGCATCGCCGCCATCACGTCCACGTCCAGCTCAGCCAGCCGGTCCCGGACCCGGTCGAAATGGGCCACCTGCTCCGCGGCCATCTCCGCGCCATGCACCTTGTCGGCCAGCGTCGGCGCTCGGCCGGCGTCCTCGGCGAGCCGCTCGAAGGCGGCCAGTGCGCCGTACGCCAGGGCTCCCAGCAGGTCGACGGCACCCTCCCGGTACTCGCCGTCCACCGCCCAGACATCGACCGCGCCGTCGCCCATGGCGGCAGCGTAATGGGACCGCAGCGGGCCCGTACGCGCCAGGCCCAGTCCCGGCGATCCCTTAATACCACCATGTAGCGCCTAGAATGCAGGAGGGCACCAGGCCCCGCGACCCCCTGCGGTCGCTCTGCTGGCACTGCAGGTGCCGGCCCGACGACGAGAGCCACCACCCTGACTACCGACGCACCACCGACCGACGCACCGACGACCGAGGCAACTCCGGTCGCTACCCCGAGCTTCGGGGCCCTCGGCGTCCTTCCCGCTATCGAGCAAGCTCTGGCGCAGGTCGGCATCACGAAACCCTTCCCGATCCAGTCGATGGCCATCCCCATCGCCCTGACCGGGACCGACATGATCGGCCAGGCACGCACTGGCACCGGCAAGACGCTCGCCTTCGGCGTGGCCCTGCTGCAGCGCACGGTCGTGCCGGGTGAGCGCGACTATGCGCAGCTCGCCAAGCCCGGCGCGCCGCAGGCGCTCGTCGTCACCCCCACCCGCGAGCTGGCCAGCCAGGTGAGCGCTGACCTGACGATGGCGTCGACGCTGCGCCACGCCCGGGTGCTGACGGTGTACGGCGGGGTCGGATACGACACCCAGCTGAACGGTCTGGCCCGCGGCGTGGAGGTCGTGGTCGGTACGCCGGGCCGGCTGCTCGACCTGGTGGACCGGGGCGCGCTGGACCTCGGGCACGTCAAGGTGCTGGTGCTCGACGAGGCCGACGAGATGCTCGATCTCGGCTTCCTGCCCGACGTGGAGCGGATCCTGTCCCGGACGCCCGAGCTGCGCCAGACCATGCTGTTCTCCGCAACGATGCCGTCGGCGATCGTCACCCTGGCCCGCCGTCACCTGCGGCACCCGGTCAACATCCGGGCCGAGTCGGCCGAGGACACCATGATGGTGCCGGCCACCGCCCAGTTCGTCTACCAGGCGCACGACCTGGACAAGCCGGAGATCGTCGCCCGAATTCTGCAGGCGGAGAACCGCAACCGGGTGATGATCTTCTGCCGGACCAAGCGCTCCGCGCAGCGGCTCAGCGAGAACCTGGAGGAGCGAGGTTTCGCGGTCGCGCCCATCCATGGCGACCTCAACCAGGCCCTCCGGGAGAAGGCGCTGAAGCGCTTCCGCGAGGGCAAGATCAACGTCCTGGTCGCCACCGACGTCGCCGCCCGCGGGATCGACGTCGAGGGCATCACGCACGTGATCAACTACGAGTGCCCGGACGACGACAAGGCCTACGTCCACCGGATCGGTCGGACTGGCCGCGCCGGCGCGTCGGGCATCGCGGTGACCTTCGTCGACTGGGCCGACCAGACCCGGTGGAAGGTGATCAACAGCACCCTCGGGCTGCCGTTCGAGGACCCGGAGGAGACCTACTCCACCTCGGCCCACCTCTTCCACGACCTCGGCATCGATCCGGCCGCCAAGGGCCGGATCACGCCGCCCAAGCCGTCGTCCGCGGGCGAAGACGGCGGCGACCGCAAGTCCCGTCGTGCCGAGCGGCCGAAGAAGACCGGCCGACGCCGGCTCCGCAATGGCGTACCCGTCGAGCAGCCTGAAACGTCCGAGCTCACCGTCGTGGCCGAGTCCGCGGCATCGGCCCCCGAGAGCGGCAGTCCCGGTGGATCCGAGGAGAGTCCGGCCGAGGGAGGCGAGCTCGCCCCCCGTCGCCGGCGGCGCCGTTCTCGCAGTCGGCCCGTCGACCGCGGCCCGCACCCTCAGGTGGACGAGCGCCCCTCGGCCTAACGCTCGTCGAGCGGCGGAGGAGCCTGGTGCCGATCAGAGGAACGATGAGCGAGGGGGGTTCTTCCTCATCCGGAGAGCGACGACCGCAGCTCAAGGGCGCGACGGGTGCGAGACGAGCAGAAGTCAGCGGGCTAGACCGAGGGGGATGCCGACGACCACCAGGTTGCTCTCGTAGCCGCCGCGGTCCCGCCGGTACTCACCGGTGCAGGTGATCAGCACCAGCCGGTGAGCCCCGCTCTGGTCGAACGCCTGGCTGTCGGTGGCCAGGGCGCGCCGGGCCACCGTCTGCACCGAGGAGATCTTGTAGCGGAGCCGGTGTGAGCCGGCCCGCAGGGTCACCACGTCCCCCACCCTGACCCGGAGCAGCCGGGCGAAGAAGCCCGCGCCGTTGGTGGAGTCGACGTGTCCGGCGATCACGGTACGGCCGAACGGGTCACCCGCGTACGCGCTGCCGTCCCACCAGCCCACGTGCTGCACGTTCTCCGGCACCTGAAGCTGCCCATCGACGGTGGCGGCCGGCTGGACGGCTGCCCGGGCGTTGTCGGGCAAGACCACCGTCTCGGGCACGAAGTGCACCCGTTCGGTCCGGCCGGGCCGGCCGACCCGGGCCGACGGAGCCGGTCCCGGCTCCTCCTCGGGGGCGACCGTGGCGACCGACGAGGACCCAACCGGCGAGAGCGGAGTCGCAATCGGTCCGGCCGCGGCTCCGCAACCCACCAGCCAGCTGGCCGACAACACGGCACCCACCGCGCCCGCCAGGTGGCGTCGCGCGGCCGGACCGTGTGCGGCTGCGCTCAACGGATGAGCTGGATCCCAGACAGGCCGCCGACGCCGGTGTTGACGTCGGAGGGCTGGCCCGACCCGCTGCTGCCGGTCGGGATGACGTGCACGGCGACATTCATCGTCTTCTTGCCCGGGTCACCCACGGCGTACACCCTGTTCACCGCGCCGCCCTTGACGGTCAGCTCGACCGGACCGAGGATCACCGGCTTGGTCTCGCCCGTCGGTACGATGGCGACCTGGTAGGTGGCGACCGGCACCGTCAGCTTCAGCGACTCGCCGTTGCCGATGTTCTCGAACAAGACGTCTCCGTTGACCCGGATGTCGGCCGGCGGCACCGTAGCCGTGTGAGCCACGACCAGAGATGCCTTCCCCCGCGGGACCGACGCCAGGTCGTTGCGGAAGACCGTGACGGCGGGGTCGTCGGTGCTGGACTCGGGCAGATGCACCACCACGTCCCAGCTCGACTTCGCCTTCACGGAGAAAGTCCGTTCCAGCACGACGTCGCCATTATCACTGAACGTGATTTTCCGCTCCCCGGCCTTAACGTTGTACGGCCCGGCGATCGCCGCGGCCTTCACCCCACTGGCCATCTTCTTTCCGTCGACCGCGACGTCAAGAGTGCGCCCAGGAAGTCCCTGAACGACATAGACCTTCGCGTCATTAGCGGCATAGCTGGTGCTGACTGTGCCTCCCACAAGGGCCAGCGCCCCCACGGCCACCAGTGCAATTTTTGCCCAGTTGGCATAAGGATTCACGCCCATGTTCCCCGTCCCCGATACCTTGTTGGAAATAAATGGAAAGCGCGCTCTGGCGGTAATATAAGACCTCCAGACCAGGCGTTGTGGAGTTTCTACAAACTCGGGTAAAGACTTCACAAGTCCCAGGCTGAGGGCTTTATCGGGGGGTTCGGAGGTGGACGGTTCTCGGATGGGTCGCGCCGTGCGGCGCGCCTGCGGAGCACTGCTGGTGTGCGGTCTGCTCGCCACCGCCCTCGCGTTCTACACCTACGCCCCCTACCTGGACCTGACCGTCCCGGCCGGTGCGGTCACCCCCGCCGCGCCTGCGGCGGGAACTACCCCGACGGCCACCAGGGCCGAGCCCGAGCACAGCCCGACGGCCCGTGCCGGCGGCTCACCCACGCTGACGACGGCGCCAACGGCCGAGGCTCCGAACGACGACCGGCCGCCCGATCTGGATGGTGGTGAGCCAGGCATCCGGTTGGTCGCCACCGTGCTTGCGGGTGGGGTCTTCGACGTGACCGAGACCGTACGGCTTCCGGCGCCGGTCACCCGCCTCTCGCTGGTTCCGCTCGATCTCCGACCGGCCGGCGGGAGCCTGCGCTCGGCGCATGCGTCCGTCACCGACCTGGTGGTCGACGCCGATGACCGCTCCGTCCGACTTCCCCGGCGCAACGTGCACCGCGCGACCACCGTGGTGGTGGGCCGAGCGACCGACCGGTTCGAGGTCCGGTACCGGCTGCACGGAACCGTCCGGGTCAGCCGCCCCTCGCGCGCCGGGCGGGCCCTCGGCGCCGTAGGTCCACTGGTGAGTGGGGTGGGGGACGACCTTCCGGTCGCGATGTCCTTCCCGGGCGAGGCCGTCTCGAACCTGCGCTGCGCCAGCCTGCCGGTCGACCAGGAGGCCTGCTTCGCCGGCCGCCGCCCGAATGTCCGAGTGAACCGGAACCTTCGGCATCGCGACGCGCTGGTCCTGGTCCAGCTGGACCTCCAGCGGGCGCCCCGGGGAGGGCGGTGATGACCACCGAACCGCTGGCCGTCCTCCTGATCGTGCTCCGTGTCGCCGGCTACGCGGGCTTCGTGCTCTGGGCCGGTCCGCTCATCTTCTGGACCCTGGTCTGGCCGACCGGACGGCAGCATCGTCGGCTGCTCCGGCTGTCCGGAGTCGGGGCGCTACTGCTGATCCTCACCTCGATCGCCGAGCCGGCGATCCGGCTGACGGCCACCAGCCAGCCGCTCGACGAGGTGGCGCCGCCCCTGGCCGGCGCCGCTATGCTGCTGCGCCTGGCGATCCTGGTCGGTTCGCTGTTCTACCTGGTGGACCTGGTGGCCGGTGCGGTCGTCGGGGGCCGACGAGCGGTCGCTCTGGCCGCCATCGTCGTTGTCGCGGCCACGGTGGCGGTCCAGCCGATGGCCAGCGGTCAGCCCGGCCCATTGCTGGCCGCCCTGGGGACGATCGGCCAGCTGCTGGCTACCGCCGCCTGGCTGGGCGGGCTGGTCGCCCTGGCCACCGTCGTCCGGCCACACGCCGAGACACGCGAATCCGGCGAGGCCGATGGGCTGGTCACCCGCTTCTCACCGGTGGCCACACGCGGACTGGTGCTCCTCGTGCTCGCCAGCGGGCTCATCGTCCTAGCGGGGGCCGGCGGCCCCTTCGCCCCGGCCGAGCAGCGCGAGGTCTCGATGCTGCTCCGGTTCGCACTGCTGGCCGCGCTGTTCGTCGTCGCCTGGTATGCCCACCGGGCAACGGCGCGGCTGGCCTTCCGCCGGCTCTTCAGCCCGCTCGGTGCGACGGGTTCGGCGCGGGACCGGACCCTCACGCTGGTGGTGGGGACCGAGCTGGCCATCGCCTTCGGTGCGCTGGCCGTGGCGGTCCTGGTCGTGCTCGTCAGCTGAGGACGCGCGCCTTCGGTCAGTCCGGCCGGAGTGGACTGGCCAGGGTCGCCGCCACGGCGCGGTAAGCCATCGCGCCCCAGCACCGTCACCCCGTAGTCCGCACCGATCCGCTCGAACACCCGACGGGCGTGGGCGCCGCGTCCGTCGCAGAGGGTCGGAGGACGCCGAGCACGCCGCGCCGCCGGTTGGTGGTTCTTCTGACGTCGTACACGGTGTCCAACAGCTGCCGACTCCGCGGTGGCTGAGGGTCTCGCACTGCAGCGGGACCAGCACGTGGTGCGCCGCGATCACGGCCAGTGTGGTCAGGATTGCCGAGAGTCGGCGGACAGTCGATCAGAAGCACGGCACGGTACCCGTCCGCCGCCCAGGCCGCGCCAGGCTGGCGACGCTGGTGTCTCGGCCACCCGGCCCTTCTTGTCGACGACGGCCACGACGATGGCGCGAGCCGCATTTCACGACCGCCCACGCTCAGCGCTCCAGACCTATGACGTCGTTCCTCTTCCCGAACGAGAAGCGGGTTCGTTGATCACTTCTCCGCTGGTCGGGGGCCTACCTACCCGACGCTCGCGACGCGGGCCAGCAACGCTGAGAGGACGTCCGGGTCGGTGGTGTTGCAGCCGAGATCGTGGTCGAGCTTGCCGGTGCCGTGGTAGTCGCTGGAGCCGGTGACCAGCAGGCCGAGCTCACCGGCCAGCCCGCGCAGCCGCGTACGCGTCTTCGGGTCGTGGTCCTGGTGGTCCACCTCGATGCCCTCCAGGCCGTGGTCGCTGGCCAGCCGGGACAGGACCTCCGGCGGCAGCACGTGCTCGCGACCCCGGCCCCACGGGTGGGCGATGACCGCCGCTCCCCCCGCCGCATGGACGAGGTCGATGCCCCGCTCGACCGGGATGGCGTACCGCGGCACGTGGGCCGGACCGCCGTCGGCCAGGAACCGGTCGAACGCCTCGGTCCGGTCGGCAACGTGGCCGGCCTTGACCATGGCGTCGGCGATGTGCGGCCGCCCGACCGACGGGCTCTCCCCCACCTCGGCCAGCACCTCCTCCTCGGTCACCGGTACGCCCAGGTCGGCCAGCCGGGCCAGCACCCCGCCCAGTCGGCCCAACCGGCCGCCGCGCACCTTCTCCAGCTCGGCGGCCAGTCCCGGCGCCTCCGGGTCCACGCCGTAGGCCAGCAGGTGCACACTCTGGCGCTCCCGGGCGCAGGACAGCTCCATCCCGCGGACCACCTGCACGTCGACCTGCTCACCCCGGGCCACCGCCTCGTCCAGCCCGGCGAACGTGTCGTGGTCGGTCAGCGCGACGACGTCCAGCCCCACCGCGCGGGCCCGGTCGACGAGTTCGGTCGGAGTGTCGGTGCCGTCGGAGATGTTGGAGTGCGTGTGCAGGTCAATGCGCATTTTTTCCTTGTCTTGTTGCTCGCGCCCGGCGCTCTGATCCGACGACGTCGTCGCTCTTCGCGAAACGAAAGCGTGTTTCACTCATCGCTCCTCCGTTCGTCGGCGCGCCTTCCCGACGCTCGCGACGATACGTCAACTCGGTAACAGCGCGCGGACTCGCCGCAGGCCGACCGACGCCCGGGCCAGATCGGTGCGGCTGCCGGTCACAGCCCGCAGCAGCCGGACCGTCTCGGGAACGGCGGAGTTGCTCTTCTCCCAGCCGGTGACCAGATCCCGAGCGGTCCGGGTCTCCGCCCCGTCGACCGCCAGCACCTGGGCGGTCAGCGCGGCGTGCACGGTGTGCAGATCGTCCCGCAGAGCGGCCCGAGCCATGGTCTGCCAGCGGTCGTCGCGGGGCAGCTCGACGATTCGGGTCAGCAGCCGGTCCAGCCCTAGCCGCTGACCGAGGGCGAAGTGCGCCTCGGCCACCTTGTTCGGCTCGAGGCCCTCCCGCGCAGCGGTCTGCACGATCGTCAGCGCCGCGTACGCCGGCGGCAGCGCAGCGATCGCGCGGGCGAGGTCCTCGGGCACCTTGGCCGCCCGGTAGCTCTTGAGCCGCGACGCGAGCGCCTCCGCGTCCCGGCCGGTCAGCAGCGTGGGCAGGTCGGCCTGCACCGCCTGCACCCCGGCCGCCAGCTCGCTCACCGCGGCACCGATGTCCACCGGACGGCGCCGGTTGTTCACCAGCCACCGGGTGGCCCGCTCGACCAGCGTGCGCACCTCCATCCGCAGCCCCGTCTGCACCGCGGCGTCGACCTGGTGGTCCAGCTCTTGGATTCGGCGGTCGAGGTCGTCGGCTCCGAAGACGGCCCGGGCGGCGATCTGGGCCCGGATGACGTCCGGGGCCCCGGCCCCGGTCTCGGCCGAGAGCCGGTGGAAGCAGCTGATCCCGGCCGCGTTGACGAACCGGTTGACCACCACCGTGCCGATGATCTCCCGGCGCAGCCGGTGCTCGGCCATCCGGTCGGCGTAGCGCTCGCGCAGCTTGGTCGGGAAGTACGCGATCAGCCGGTCGGCCAGGTACGCCTCGTCGGGCAGGTCCGAGGCCTGGACCTCGGTGGCCAACACGATCTTGGTGTACGCGAGCAGCGTCGCGAGCTCCGGCGCCGTGAGGCCCTTGTGGCCGGTCCGCCGGATCTCCATCTCCTCCGACGAGGGCAGGAACTCGATCTCCCGGTCCAGCAGCCCCTGGTCCTCCAGCCGGGCCATCCAGTCCTCGTGCACGTGCGCCATCGAGGCGGCCCCGTGCACGGCGTTGGCCACCGCGAGGTTCTGGTCGTAGTTGTGGGCCAGCACCAGCGCGGCCACCTCATCGGTCATCGACGCCAGCAGCTCGTCCCGCTCGGCCAGACTGAGTCGACCGGCCGCCACCTCGTTGCGGAGCAGAATCTTGATGTTGACCTCGTGGTCGGAGGTGTCAACGCCAGCGGAGTTGTCCACGAAGTCGGTGTTGATCCGGCCGCCACACATCACGTACTCGATCCGACCGAGCTGGGTCAGGCCGAGGTTGCCGCCCTCGCCGACGCATCGCGCCCGGACGTCCGCGCCGTTGACCCGCAGCCCGTCGTTGGCCTTGTCCCCCGCCGCGCCATGCGACTCGGCGGCGGCCTTGACGTAGGTCCCGATGCCGCCGTTCCACAGCAGGTCGACCGGCGCCTTGAGGATGGCGCTGATCAGCTCGGTCGGGGTCAACGACTCGACGGCCTTGGCCAGGCCCAGCGCACCGCGCATCGGCTCGGTGATCGGGACCGACTTGGCCGTCCGGGGGAACACCCCACCACCGGCGGAGATCAGGCCGGGGTCGTAGTCGGCCCAGCTGGACCGGGGCAGCGCGAACAGCCGGGCCCGCTCCGTCCAGCTACGGTCGGGGTCGGGGTCGGGGTCCACGAAGACATGCCGGTGGTCGAACGCCGCCACGAGCTTGGTGTGCTTGCTGAGCAGCATCCCATTGCCGAACACGTCGCCGCTCATGTCGCCGATGCCGACACAGGTGAAGTCGGTGGTCTGCGGGTCCAGGCCCATCTCGCGGAAGTGCCGCTGCACCGACACCCAGGCACCCCGAGCGGTGATGCCCATCGCTTTGTGGTCGTAGCCGGCCGACCCGCCGGAGGCGAAGGCATCACCCAGCCAGAAGTCGCGGTCCAGGGAGATCTGGTTGGCGATATCGGAGAAGGTGGCCGTCCCCTTGTCAGCCGCCACCACCAGGTAGGGGTCGTCGCCGTCGTAGCGGATCACGTCGGCCGGCGGCACGACGGCACCGTCGACCAGATTGTCGGTGAGGTCCAGCAGGCTGGTGACGAAGAGCTGGTAGCAGGCCACGCCCTCAGCCAGCCACGCGTCTCGGTCGCTCGGATCGGGCAGCCGCTTGGCGTAGAAGCCGCCCTTCGCGCCAACCGGCACGATCACGGTGTTCTTCACCATCTGCGCCTTGACCAGGCCGAGGATCTCGGTGCGGAAGTCCTCCGCCCGGTCTGACCAGCGCAGTCCACCGCGGGCCACCGGACCGAACCGGAGATGTACGCCCTCCAGCCGGGGTGAGTAGACGAAGATCTCGAACTCCGGCCGCGGCGCGGGCAGGTCAGGGATCTCGCGCGGGGTCAGCTTGAGCGCGATGGCCTGGCGGCCCGAGACATAGAAGTTGGTGCGCACCACCGCGGACAGCACGGTCAGGTACCACCGGATGATCCGGTCGTGGTCCAGGCTGATGACGTCGTTCAGCCCAGTCTCGATGGCCTCGACCAGCTCGGCGGCCTTGGTCGCCCGAGCCCGCTGGTCGAGGGGTCGCTCGGGGTCGAAGCGGGTCGCGAACAGCGTGACCAGCCGCCGGGTCAGGTCGACGTTGGCGGCCAGCGCCGATGCGATGTAGGTCTGGCTGTAGGTCACCCCGACCTGTCGCAGATAGCGGCCGACGGCCCGCAGCAGCGTGACGTCGCGCCAGTCGAGGTCGGCCCGCATCACCAGGGAGTGGAAGCCGTCCGCCTCGGTCAGCCCGCCGTAGGACGCGGAGAACGCCTCCATGAACTGCTCCCGGGCAGGCGCGTCCCAGCGCGACCGAACGGCGTCCGCGCCGCCGGGCACAGCCAGCCCGAGGTCGTAGACGTAACCCCGCTCACCCGACCCGAGCCCGATCTCGTACGGGCGCTCGTCGATCACATCGACGCCCAGCAGGGTCAGGTGCGGCAGTATCGCCGACAGCGACATCGACGCATCGCGGCGGAAGATCTTCAACCGCAGGTCGGCCTCTTCATCCTCCCGGTCGGGGACATACAACGCCATCGACATCTCGTGGTCGCCGGACAGCGCGGTCAGGGCGGCCAGGTCCTGGACCGCCTGCCGCGGGGTGTAGTCCTCCTTGTAGCCCTCCGGGAGCCCGCCGACCAGCGTGGCCAGCCGCTCCGGATCGTCCACACCGGCGATCAGGTCGGCGAACTCGTCGGTCCAGGAGCGCGTGGCCAGGGTCAGCTCGCGCTCCAGACCGCGTACGTCGACCTCGCCCATCGCCTCGCCCAGCGGCATCCGGACCACGAAGTGCAGCCGGGCCAGCACCGACTCACTGACCCGGGCGGTGTAGTCCACCGACGCGGCGCCCAGCCGGCTGACCAGGATCTCCTCCATCCGCTGCCGGACCGTGGTGGTGTAGCGGTCGCGCGGCAGATAGACGAGGCAGGACAGATAGCGGTCGTAAGCGTCCCGGCGGACGAACAGCCGGACCTGGCGGCGCTCCTTGAGGTGGGCGAGCTTCTCCACCGTCGCGGCCAGGTCGGCGGTCCGCGCCTGGAACAGCTCGTCCCGCGGATAGGTCTCCAGCACGTCCATCACGGCCTTGCCACCGTGGCTCTGCTCGCTGTAGCCGGTGTGGCGCAAGATGGCCGCCGCCTTCTGCCCCAGGACTGGTACCCGGGTCACGCTTTCGGAGTACGCCGAGGAGGAGAACAGGCCGAGGAAGCGCCGCTCGCCAGTCACCCGGCCGTCGGCATCGAAGCTGCGGATTCCGAGGTAGTCCAGGTATGCCGGGCGGTGCACCCGGGACTTGTAGTTGTCCTTGGTGATCACCATCAGGTCGGCGCGGCCTTCGGCCGGGGGCAGGGCGCCGAACGCCCCGGGCGCGTCGGCGTCGGCCCGAAGGATGCCCAGCCCGGTGGCCGGCACGGGGACGAAGCGGGACGGCGTGGACCCGTCCCCGTCCCCGTCATCGACCAGCCGGTACTCGCGGTAGCCGAGGAAGGTGAAGTGGTTGGCGTTCAACCAGCTCAGCAGCTCCCGGGCCAGTGCGGCCTCCTCGCGCCGGCCGGCGATGCGCGCGGGGTCGCCGAGCAGGGCGATGGTCTCCTCCGACCGGGTGATCATCCTCTGCCAGTCCTCGACCGTCTCCTCGACCAGCCGAAGCACCTCCAGCAGGCCCCGCTCCAGGTCCGCGGCGAGGGGGGTGGGCGCGTCCGGTCGGGCCGGCGGCAAAATCTCCAGGTGCATCCACGACTCGGGCACAACCGCCGGGTCACCGTCGGCCTCCGTGGTGGTGAGGATGCCGCGCAGCGTGCCACCGAGGTCGCGACGAACGAGGAACTGCGGATGGAACACCTCGCGGATGCTCCAGCCCTGGCGGAGCACCTCCATGGTCACCGAGTCGACCAGGAACGGACGGTCGTCGGTGACGATCTGGACCACGGTGGCGCCGCCCGCGGTCCAGCCATCACTGCCCTGGTTGGGGGTGCGGATGGCGATCGCCGCCCGGGCTGCTGGGCGCTGTGCGGCCAGGCGGTAGTGGCTGACCACCAGGCCGAGCATGTCTTCGACGCTGCGCTCGTCGACGTCCATCGCGTCGACGTGCCGGAAGTAGTGGCGGAGGAAGACCGAGACGTCGTCCGGGTCCTGGCCGAACTCGATTGCGGCCTTGGCCCCGCGGGCGGCGACCTGAGCGATCTTCTCCGACTTCTCCCGCTCCAGCTCCACCTCGAACGTGGTCACGACACCTCACCGATCCGCTGCGCCGCACTCCGCTGTACGGCTCCCTTCCGACCTTAGCCGTCCATCCGGGGACCCGTGGCCACCCGCCGCCGCAGGGCGGTACGTCATGATTGGCGCATGGACATCTCGACTGGGTTGGACTTCGCGGCGGCGCCGAAGGAGGTGTACGCGATGATGATCGATCAGGCCTACCTCGAGGAGGTATGCGTCGCCAGCCATTCGGTCAGCTACGACGTCTCCGTTTCCGGCTTGAGCACCCGCACCTCGCGCACGCTCCCCTCGCCGGAGTCGGCGGCTCGCTTCACGGGCCCGACGCTGACCGTGGTCGAGGAGGTGCAGTGGGCCGAGCCCGACGGCGACGGCTCGCGTACCGGTGCGATGACCATGACCGTCACCGGTCAGCCGGTCCGGCTGACCGGGCAGCTGCGAATCGCTCCGGGCGGCCGCGGCACCAGCGTCAACCTGACCGGCGAGCTGAAGGTGAATATCCCGCTGCTCGGCCGAAAGCTCGAGGAGAGCTCGGCGCCGGCCATCCTCGCCGGCTTCCGCACCCAACAAGAGGTTGGCGACCGCTGGCTCGCGGGCAAGACCACCCCCTGAGTCACGCCCTCACCCGGATTCGCAACGCGCGTTTCACTGATGCGCGGCGGGTCGGGGTGTCAAAGCGCCACTGGAGTAGCGAAACCAGGTGACGTCACTCAGCCCATGTGGGGATAGCCGGTCTGGGTCGGCGGGACCAGGGTCTCCTTGATCGAGCGCGGGCTGGTCCAGCGGATCAGGTTCCACATCGAGCCGGCCTTGTCGTTGGTGCCGGAGGCCCGCGAGCCGCCGAAGGGCTGCTGACCGACCACCGCGCCGGTGGGCTTGTCGTTGAGGTAGAAGTTGCCGGCCGCGTGCCGCAGCGCCTGGCTGGCCTGCACCAGGGCCGAACGGTCGTCGGCGATCACCGCACCGGTCAGCCCGTACGGCGCGCCCCGGTCCACCTCCTCCAGCACCGCGTCGAAGTCGGCGTCGGGGTAGACGTAGATGCCGAGGATGGGCCCGAAGTACTCCGTGGTCAGCACCTCGTCGCGGGGGTCCTCGGTCGTGACCAGCGTCGGCCGCACAAACCAGCCGTGCGCGTCGTCGGTCGTCCCGCCGGCGATGATCTCCACGCCTGATGCGCTGCGCGCCCGCTCGATCGCCGCCCGATGCTTGGCGAAGGCCCGCTGGTCGATAACCGCCGAGGTGAAGTTGCTCAGGTCCCGGACGTCCCCGACGGCCAGCGCCTCGGTCTCGGCGACCAGGTCGTCGCGCATCCGGTCCCAGACGCTCCGGGCCACGTACGCCCGAGAGGCCGCCGAGCACTTCTG
>DASQUF010000151.1:0-2783 GCA_035641435.1 Propionibacteriaceae bacterium
TCGAGAGCCGCCGGCTCGGGACGGGCGGCGTGCCCCATGGTCACTCGTCCACCCCTCGGGTCACACCACGTCGAGGTCGACGCGCCGGGTGAGCGGATCGGCGGCGCGCAGCACGACCTCGACCTCGTCGCCCGGCTCGCAAGCGGGAGCCATTCACGAGCGACAGCACCACGCACGTCTCGGTCTGGGAGAAGACGCCCTCGCGGCCGAGCATCAGGCCCTAGGCGTCGTTATCGAAGTCCCAACCATTCGACGCGTAGCCCAACAGCTCCTCACGATCGAGGAGGTAGACGCGCATCCGCATGACGCGGCCGCTTGGCAGCGTGTCGATCACCCGCTGGACTCGATCGGGATCCACGTCGGGCTGCGCCAGCCCATCGTCCCGCAGGAACTCCAAGGTGGCCTTGTCGAGCAACTGCGCGCGGGGATCGTCCTTGAGCGCATCGAGGGTCTGCTGCAGCATGATCGTGCCCAGCGTGTCGGCCGCGGCGACGTGCTCCTCGATCTCGGGGCCGGGCTGGACCTGGCCGGCATCCTCTATCTGGTTTACGAGGTACTCGTAGTCGTCGATGGCGAAGTCGGGCGAGGTCTCGACCTCGCCGACCAACTCACCCGGCGGACGTTCGGCCTCCGTCGCGGTCTCGAGGACCAAAACCAGCCCGGACTGCACGGTGTCGCGATCCACGATGTGGTCGCCGTGGAAGCCCCGCCGCTGCCACCAGCTGTACTGGACCGAGACGCCCCGCTCGGCCAGCTCCAGCCCCAGCGCCACGTCGTCGCCGTCATACGCCGACGGCTGGTTGCGGGCCAGCACCACCATCGGTCCGACGAATCCCTCACGGTGCTCCAGAACCTGGTCGGCGAGCTGCTCGATGTACTGCCGGTCGATCGGCGATCCGGCGCCGGGGCCGCTGTTCGACCAGCGGTCGATGGTCGGGTTGACGCTGGGCGGGACCACGATGGCGACCACCGCCGCACCGGCAGTCGCCACTCGGGACCAGCCGGGCAGCGATCGGCCGGTCGAGGCCCGCAGCCATCCGACCAGATCGCCGAGCCCGAGCGCCAGACCGACCGCCGCCAGGAAGACCAGCGGCCAGACCCAGTGGTAGAAGTCCATGCGGATGACACCCATGGTGTCGGGCATCGACGACCCGTTCACCAACCCGGCGACCACCATGATCCCCACTATGGCCACTAGGGCGGTGCGCCGCGGCGCGCTCCGCCGCCAGCGAACCCCCAGCACCGCCAGGACGCTCAGCACGACCGCCGCCGAAACCCAGCCGACGACAGAGACGGGCCGCAGGAACCAGTATCCGTTCAAGTGCTGCTGGCCCAGGACGGGAGGCAGCCCCAGAGCGTGGGTCACCTGGCGGATGGACGAGTCGAGGCCCACGGCGTTATGACTGCCCGACTGGGCGAACCGCCATGCTTGGGTCAGGTTTCCCGGGTTTCCCGTGATCTGTTGGACGAGCGGCGGCAACCAGAGGACGAACCCCACCAGCCCGGCCCCTCCGCCCCAGAGCGCCACCTGCCGGCGCAAGATCGGGTCGCGCCAGCTGTGCGTGGTCATCAGGCCAACCGCCAACCCCACGACGGCGACTCCGACGATCAACGACAGGGTCGGCAGCACCGACAGGTGCTGTTGCGCGGTGAACGACGCCACCGCCGCCGTGAGGGGCAACAACCGGAGGTCGCGGCACAGCAGGCACCAGGACAGCACCACCGTGCACAGCAGGGGGTAGCCGGCCAACATGGCGTTGACCGGGTGGATCAGCGACGAGGCACCGGTCGTGAACGTGACGGCGGCCAGCAGCACGGCGGCCAGCACTCCCGGAGTGGTACCGAGCTGGCGGAACACCGCCCATGCGGTGATCAGCAGGCAGATGCCGTTGACGGCCGCCGAGACCAGCAGCAGGCCGTAGGCCGCTCCGACGATCCGGACTACCGGGGCGAGTATGTAGTACTGGATCGGCCCCAGATGGTTCACCTCGCCCTTGAACCCGCCAGCGGCATCGGGATCGGGATCGCTGACCACGTAGCTGCTGGCCGTCGAGGGCTGGCCGATCAGTGCCGTCCGCTCGGTACCGACGTCGAGGGCCCGGTAGGCGATGACCGCGTTGTCGTTCGCCGGCGTCCAGTCGGGTAGGTAGTGCACCAAGGCCGCGGCCGGGGCCGCCAGCAGCGCCGCGGCGAACATCGCCGCCACCCAGCGCTGGCGACGGGTGAGATCCCGGAGGCGGTGGACCCGGGGTAACAGGCCTTCGGAACGGTTGGTGCCAGCTCGCGCCGCAGCGTCGTCGGCCTGGTCCGTTCCAGTGCCCCCGGTCCGGACCGTCGTCCTGAGCTTGTCACGCTCCGCTCGCGAGAGCGTGTCGGCACTGTTCGACACCAAAGTCCCCCAAGCACGAAAGCGACGAAGCAGTCTTGCACAGGCCGGAGGTGCCGATCCTCCGTCTTGAACCGCTCGACGAAAGAGGATCAGAACGAACGACGACAACACACGGTCGCGGGCGCTCGGATCACGCCCGGTACACGCCGTCGGACAGGCCGAGTGTCAGAGTTAGATTCTACATCCAGCCCTCTTGCCAGGCGCGGTGCGCGGCCGCATGACGCGAGGTGACGCCCAGCTTGGACATGGCCGACGACAGGTAGCACGAGCGCCCCGACTAGGTCGAGCGCCGCACGCGAGAACGCACCCGCACAGGATCGGTCGGCACCACGCCCCCCACGAACCCGATGTAGCCGGCGCCGCGCAGCGCCCGGGCCGCCTGGACGAGCAGCGC
>DASQUF010000152.1:0-13513 GCA_035641435.1 Propionibacteriaceae bacterium
CAGCATCCCGCCCAGTCCGAGGTCAGCGGCGAGGTCCGTCCCCTCCGGCCGACGGGCGAGCATCGACTCGGCCCCGCCGTCCAGCCGTACCCCGTCCAGGCGGAGCGACGCCAGCTTCCCGCCCCACCGGCGGCTCTGCTCCAGCACGACGACGTCCAGACCCGCCCGACGCAGCCCCCGCGCCGCGGCCAGCCCGGTGATCCCGCCGCCCACGACGGCAACCCAAGTCATCGGAAGTCCAAGGGAGTCGCCGCCCTTGCTCCGTTCAAAGGAGTCATCGCACGCCGGACGCGAGCCGCTCCCCCGCCTCGGCCCGCAGCTCGGGGCTCTCGGTGTGCACCAGCTCGACGATCCGGGCCAGGACGGTGGGGTCGGCTTCGGGCGGTACGCCGTGACCCAGGTTGAAGATGTGGCCGGGCGCCGATGCCCCGGACCGCACCACCTCGCGAACTCGCTCGGCCAGCACCGGCCAGGGCGCGGAGAGCAGCGCCGGGTCGAGGTTGCCCTGCACCGCGTACGTCGGCCCGATCCGGCGGCTGGCCTCGGCCAGCGGTACTCGCCAGTCCACGCCGACCACCTCCGCCCCGGCCTCGCCCATCAGCCGAAGCAGCTCGGAGGTCCCCACCCCGAAGTGGATCCGTGGGACCCCGGTGTCGGCCAGGGCGCCCAGCACCTGCGCCGAGTAGGGCTCGGCGTACCGGGCGTAGTCCGCCGCACTCAGGCTGCCTGCCCAGGAGTCGAAGAGCTGGACGGCCGCGGCTCCGGCGGCGACCTGGGTCTGCAGGAAGGTCGCGGACATGGCGGCCAGCCGGGAACACAGCCCGTCCCAGAGCTCCGGCTCGCTGACCATCATCGCCTTGGTTCGGGCGTAGTCCTTGCTCGGACCGCCCTCGATGAGGTAGCTGGCCAGGGTGAACGGCGCCCCGGCGAACCCGATCAGCGGGGTCGGCCCCAGCTCGGCCACCAGCCGCTGGACCGCCTCGGTGACGAACCACAGCGCGTCGGGTTCCAGTCGTCCGATCCTGCGCAGGTCGGAGATCCGGCGCACCGGTTTGTCGATCAGCGGCCCCTGGCCGGAGACGATCTCCAGATCCACCCCGGCCGCCTGCAGCGGCACCATGATGTCGGAGTAGAAGATCGCCGCGTCCACGCCGTAGCGACGGACCGGCTGCAGGCTGATCTCGGCGACCAGGTCGGGCTGGTTGCAGCTCTCCAGCATGCCGATCCCATCCCGGATCTCGCGGTACTCCGGCAGCGACCGACCGGCCTGGCGCATGAACCAGACCGGAACACGCCCTTCGGGCTGCTGCCGGCGGCACGCGGCGACCAGCAGCGACGCGTCCGGACCCTCGGTTGGCACAGCGCGATCCTTTCATGGGACAAAAAAGCGGCGCGTCGTCAAGTCCGGAGTAGGGCCCTGAGAATAGGCTCAGCGGGTGGTCGCCACGACTGATCCGACGCCTGCGCCCAGCGCGTTCCGGCGCGCAGTCGCCGACCTGAGCGCCGCCGCCTGGCGACCCGAGCTGAGCGTGGAGGCGATCCCGGCCCCGCAGCGGATCGCCCCGTTCGCTGCGGCGATCACGGCCGACGTGATGGTCGGCGGTGAGGAGGCGGGCAGCGGCCGGCTGGTGCTGCTCCACGACCCGGCCGGGAACGCGGCGTGGCAGGGCACGTTCCGCTGCGTCACCTTCGCCCGCGCCGAGGTCGACCCGGAGATGGCCACCGATCCGCTGATGGGCAGCGTGGGCTGGTCCTGGCTGATCGACGCCCTGACCGCCCACAGCGCCGAGTACACCGCGCCGAGCGGCACCGTCACCTCGGTGACCAGTGAGTCCTTCGGCGGCATGGCCGAGGAGGCGCCACGAGCCGAGGTGGAGGTTCGGGCGTCCTGGACCCCCGTACTGGAGGACGGCGTCGGGCTGCCGCCGCACCTGGCGGCCTGGGCCGAGCTGTTGTGTACGACCGCCGGGCTGCCGCCGTTGCCCGCCGGAGTCGTGCTGATGCCGTCCCGGCGCAACCCACCGAGCCGAACGCGGAGACGTTGACCGACGCGCCTTCGCCCACTCCGCCGGTCGACGACGAGCCAGTCCTGCTCACTGAGCCGGCCGACGGGGTGCCGCCGGTGGTGACCACGCCCGAGCAGCTGGTCGAGTCCATCGCGGCGCTGGCCGCGGGCACGGGTCCGGTGGCGGTGGACGCCGAGCGGGCGCACGGGTTCCGCTACAGCCAGCGGGCCTACCTGATCCAGCTCCGGCGGGCCGGTTCCGGTACCCACCTGGTCGACCCCATAGCCTTCGCCCCGGCGGCTGAGGGTGCGGGCGCCGAAGCCCCGTCGGCGGACCTGCGATCCCTGGGTGCGGCCATCGTCGATGCTGAGTGGGTGATCCATGCGGCCAGCCAGGACCTGCCGTGCCTGTTCCAGGTCGGGCTGGTTCCGCGCACCCTGTTCGACACCGAGCTGGCTGCCCGGCTGCTCGGCTTCCCGCGGGTGGCCCTGGGCACGATGCTCGAGGAGCTGCTCGGCGTACGGCTGCTCAAGGAGCACTCGGCGTCCGACTGGTCCACCCGGCCGCTGCCCGTGGAGTGGCTGACCTACGCCGCCCTCGACGTGGAGCTGCTGCTGGAGCTCCGAGATGTCCTGCACGCCCGGCTCGAGGAGACCGGCAAGCTGGACTGGGCCCGACAGGAGTTCGCTGCCCTGGTCGCCGGAGCGGGGGTGGCGCCGGAGCGGCGCGCCGACCCGTGGCGCCGTACGTCGGGGATCCACAAGGTGCGCACCCGGCGCGGGCTCGCGTACGTCGCCGCACTCTGGGCGGCCCGGGACACGATCGCCCGTGAGCTGGATCGCGCTCCCGGCCGCGTACTTGCCGACGTCGGGCTCAGCGAGCTGGCCGCCGCTGGAAATCCGGGCCGGGCCGCGCTGCGGCAGATCCCCGCCTTCGCCCGTCGGCAAGCGCGCCGCTTCGAGGCCGCCTGGCTGGCCGCGCTGGAGTCGGTGTCGGCGCTGCGGGAGTCGGAGCTGCCGCCGATGCACGTGGCCAGCGACGGTCCGCCCCAGGCCCGGCTGTGGGCGGCCAAGGACCCGGTCGCCGCGGCCCGCCTTGCCGCCGTGCGCGAGGCCCTGGTGGCCATCGCCGAGCAGCAGGAGCTGCCGGCGGAGAACCTGCTCACCCCGGACTACGTCCGCCGGCTGGCCTGGCGGCCGCCGACCCCGGTCACCGAGGAGACGGTGGATGCGGCGCTGGCCGAGTACGGGGCCCGGCCGTGGCAGCGGGAGCTGACCGTCGCTGCGATTACTCCGCTCCTAGTTACTCGTGAGTAATATACAGTTCATGCCGCCCGCCCGTTCCTCCCGTCAGATTCGCGATGTCGTCTTCGTCGACGGTGTCCGTACCCCCTTCGGCAAAGCCGGGTCCCTCTACGCGGAGACCCGGGCCGACGACCTGGTCGTCAACTGCATCCGTGAGCTGGTCCGCCGCCATCCCGAGCTCCCGCCGGAGCGGATCGACGAGGTGGCCATCGCGGCCACCACGCAGACCGGCGACCAGGGCCTGACCATCGGCCGGACCGCCGCCCTACTCGCCGGACTGCCCCGCTCCGTACCCGGTTTCGCGATCGACCGGATGTGTGCCGGGGCGATGACCGCGGTGACCACGGTCTCCTCAGGCATCGCCGTCGGCGCCTACGACGTCGCCGTGGCCGGCGGAGTGGAGCACATGGGCCACCATCCGATGGGCCAGGGCATCGACCCCAACCCGCGGATCGTGGCCGAGAAGCTGGTCGACCAGTCAGCTCTCGTGATGGGGGCGACGGCGGAGAACCTGCACGACCGGTTCCCCGACATCACCCGGGAGCGGGCCGACGCCTTCGCGGTGCTCAGCCAGCAGCGGGTGCAGCAGGCCTACGTCGACGGGGTGATCCAGGAGTCGCTGGTCACCGTGGCCACCCGCAGCACCGAACTCGGCTGGGGCCTGGCTACCGCGGACGAGCCGCCCCGCCCCGGTACCACGGTTGAGGGCCTGGCTCAGCTGAGGACTCCGTTCCGGCCGCACGGTCGGGTGACCGCGGGCAACGCCGCCGGCCTGAACGACGGCGCCACCGCCGCCCTGGTGGCGGCCGAGGAGGTGGCCGGTGAGCTCGGCCTGCCCGCCGCCATGCGGATGGTGACCTTCGCCTTCGCCGGTGTCGACCCGGAGACGATGGGCGTGGGCCCGATCCCGAGTACCGAGAAGGCGCTGGCCAAGGCCGATCTGAGCATCGACGACATCGGCGCCTTCGAGATCAACGAGGCGTTCGCCGTCCAGGTGCTGGCCTTCCTCGACCACTTCGGCGTGGACGCCGACGACCCGCGGGTCAACCCCTACGGTGGGGCGATCGCCCTCGGCCACCCGCTGGCGAGCTCCGGCGTACGGCTGATGATCCACCTGGCCCGGACCTTCCGCGAGCATCCGGAGGTTCGCTACGGCCTGACCACCATGTGCATCGGACTCGGCATGGGCGGCACCGTCGTCTGGGAGAACCCGTACGCCTCCAGCGAGGAGCGCGCCGCGTGAACGACTCCGACCTGCGGACCCTGATCGAGCAGGCCGCCTCGGCCGCCGAGGGCGAGGTGGTGACCCGGGCGCTCAGCCGCGACGTCGCCCTGCCGCACACCGACCGCCCCGCCGTGCTGATCACCTTGGACAACGGACAGGACCACACCCGGCCCAACACGCTGGGGGCGCGCGGGCTGGCCGAGCTCAACAACGCCCTGGACATGGCCCGGTCCCGCGACGACATCTGCGCGATCCTGGTCACCGGTAAGCCGTTCATCCTGGCCGCCGGGGCCGACCTGTCGGCCATGGGGGTGCTGAGCGACCGGGAGCAGGCGCTGGCCATCGCCCGGATCGGTCATGCCGTGCTGGGCAAGCTGCACGACGCGCCGGTGCCCACCTTCGCCCTGATCAACGGGATGGCGCTGGGCGGTGGGCTGGAGGTCACCCTGCACTGCGACTACCGCACCGTGTCCGCCGCGGCCGCGGGGATCGCACTGCCGGAGTGCTTCCTCGGGCTGGTTCCCGGCTGGGGCGGGGCCTACCTGGTGCCGAACCTGATCGGCATCGAGGGCGCGGTCGCCCTGGTCCTGCAGAACCCGCTCAGCCAGAACCGGATGCTCGACGGCAAGGCCGCGTACGCGCTGGGGCTGGCCGACGTGATGTTCGAAGGCGCTGACTTCCTGGAGCGTTCGCTGGACTGGGCCGGGCAGGTGGTCAGCGGGGCGATCACCGTCGACCGGACCCCGGTGAACCGGGACGCGGCGGCCTGGGACGCGGTGCTGGCCGATGCCCGGGCGTTCGTGGACGCCAAGGTCGGTGGGGCGGCGCCGGCGCCGTACCGGGCGCTCGAGCTGCTGGCCGCCGCCCGCACTACCGACCGGACCGCGGCGTACGCGGCCGAGGATGAGGCCCTGGCCGACCTGATCATGAGCGAGGAGCTGCGGGCCAGCCTGTATGCGTTCGAGCTGGTCCGCAAGCGCGGTCGTAAGCCGGCCGGGGCGCCCGATCGATCGCTGGCCCGACCGGTTACCAAGGTGGGTGTGGTCGGGGCCGGCCTGATGGCCAGCCAGCTGGCCACGCTGTTCCTCCGCCGGCTGCAGGTGCCGCTGGTGATCAGCGACCTGGACCAGGAGCGGGTGGGTCGCGGGCTCGCCGCGATCTCGGCTGAGGTCGACAAGCAGCTGACCAGGAAGCGGATCTCCCCCGACGAGGCGAACCGCCTGCGCGCGCTGGTCAGCGGCACCACCGACCTGGCCGACTTCGCCGACTGCGACTTCGTGATCGAGGCCGTCTTCGAGGAGCTGTCGGTCAAGCAGCAGGTATTCGCCGACCTGGAGAAGTACGTGGAGCCGACCTGCGTGCTGGCCACCAATACCTCCTCCCTCTCGGTGACCGAGATGGCCGTCGACCTGGAGCACCCTGAACGCGTGGTCGGCTTCCACTTTTTCAACCCGGTGGCCGTGCTGCCGCTGCTGGAGGTGGTGCGCGGGGAACGGACCGACGACGCCACCTTGGCGACGGCCCTGGCGGTGGCCAAGGACCTGAAGAAGAACGCGGTCCTGGTCAAGGACGCGACCGGGTTCGTGTTCAACCGGCTGCTGCTGCGGATGATGGGCGAGGTGTTCACCGCGGTCGGCGAGGGCACGCCCATCCCGGTCGCCGACGCCGCGCTCAAGCCGCTCGGCCTGCCGATGCCGCCGTTCGTACTGCTCCAGCTGGTCGGGCCGGCGATCGTGCTGCACGTGGGCGAGAGCCTGCACGCCGCCTTCGGTGACCGCTTCCCGCTGTCGGACAACCTGCGGGCGATCGTGGACGCTAAGCGGACCGGGTTCTACGACTGGTCGCCGGACGGCGAGCCGTACGTCCCGGACGAGGTCCAGGCACTGCTGAAGGTCGGGGACCGGCCGAGTACCGAGGAGCAGGTCCGGGAGCGGGCCCTGGAGGCGCTGGCCGACGAGATCGGGCGGATGCTGGCCGAGGGCGTGGTCGAGGCGCCGATGGACATCGACCTGTGCCTGATCCTCGGCGGCGGCTGGCCGTTCCACCTGGGTGGCATCACGCCGTACCTGGACCGCACCGGCGTCTCCGAGCGGGTCCTCGGCCACCGGCTGCTTCCCGCCGGGGTGGCCACACTCTGAGGGCCGGCGCGGGTCCTGGGATGATCAGCGCATGTTCCTCCCAGGGCCGCCGCACTCGGCCGCAGTCGAGGCCGCCTACGAGGACGACCTGGCGTCGGACGGCTTCGTCTTCAACAACACCCGGCTCTGGTCCTACCGTCCCGACGTCAACGATGCGTTCGTCCAGCTGCGGTCGCTGCTGACCAAGACCTCCAGCCTCTCCGAGCTGGAGCGGGCCGTGATGGTGACGGCGACGGCCAGCGCCCGAGCGGACTCCTACTGCGCGGCGGCATTGCCGAGCTGAACGACCGTCGTCAGCGGTCGGAGTCGGCCTTGCTGACCGGCTCCTCCAGCCCCTCGTCCGCGCGGGCGATGGCCTCCACCGCGTACCGGGCGATCTCCTGTGCGCTCAGTCCAACCTCGGCCAGCAGCTCGGCCCGGCTGCCATGAGCGAGGAAGGCCTGCGGGATGCCGAACTCGCGCAACGGCGTACCGACGTCGGCGAGCCGAAGCTCCTGGGCCAGCCGGGCGCCGCAGCCGCCGACTACACCGTTGTCCTCGATGGTCACCACCAGCTCGTGCGCACCGGCCAGCCGCACCAGCGCCGGGTTGACCGGCAACGCCCAGACCGGGTCGACGACGGTGACCCCGATCCCCTGGTCGGCCAGCCGCTTCCCGACCGCGACCGCCGTCACGGCCAGCGGTCCGTAGCCCACCACGAGGACCCGGGGGTCCTCGGTGCGCAGCAGCACGTCCAGCCCGTCCACCTCGTCGATCGCGACCAGGTCCGGCGGCGCGAGGTCCTTGGAGAAGCGCAGTACCGAGGGTGCATCGTCGATGGTCAGCGACCGGGCCAGCGCCTCGCGGAGCCGGGTGCCGTCCCGGGGCGCCGCCAGCTGCAGGTTGGGCACCAGCTGGGTGATGGACATGTCCCACATGCCGTGGTGACTGGCCCCGTCCGGTCCGGTGATGCCGGCCCGGTCGAGCACGAACGTCACTCCGCAGCGGTGCAGCGCCACGTCCATCAGCAGCTGGTCGAACGCCCGGTTGAGGAAGGTGGCGTACACCGCAACCACCGGGTGCAGTCCGCCCATGGCCAGGCCGGCCGCCGAGGTCACCGCGTGCTGCTCGGCGATGCCGACGTCGAAGCACCGGTCGGGGAACGCCGCCGCGAACCGGTGCAACCCGGTCGGGTAGAGCATCGCGGCCGTGATCGCGACCACACGTTCGTCGGTGCTGCCCAGCCGCAGCAGCTCCTCGGAGAACACCTCGGTCAGCGTCTGCCCGACCGACCCACCCAGTGCCTCCCCGGTCAGCGCGTCGATCTTGCCGACGGTGTGGAAGCGGTCCTCCTCGTTGTCCTCGGCCGCCTTGAAGCCCTCGCCCTTGCGGGTTACGCAGTGCACCAGCACCGCTCCGCCGAACTGGCGGGCCTGCTGCAGCGCCCGCTCGACCGCGGCGATGTCGTGACCGTCGATCGGCCCCACGTACTTCAGGCCGAGGTCGGAGAACATCCCCTGAGGGGCCAGGACGTCCTTCAGCCCGCTCTTGATGCCGTGCAGGATGTCGTACGCCGTGCTGCCGACCAGCGGGGCCCGGCTGACGCTGCGCTTGACGACCTCGAGGATCTGCTCATAGCGCGGGTTGGTGCGCAGTCCGCTCAGGTGGTTGGCCAGACCGCCGACCGTCGGGGTGTACGAGCGGCCGTTGTCGTTGACCACGATCACCAGCGGGAGGTCGTCGGTGGCCGCGATGTTGTTCAGGGCCTCCCAGGCCATGCCTCCGGTCAGCGAGCCGTCACCGACGAGCGCGACGACGGTGCCCGGCCGGCCCTGCAGCCGCATCGCCTTGGCCAGCCCGTCGGCGTAGGACAGCGCGGTCGAGGCGTGGGAGTTGCCCACCCAGTCGTGCTCGGACTCCTCGCGGCTGGGATAGCCGGACAGGCCGTGGCGCTGGCGCAGCGTCGGGAACCGGTCCTGCCGACCGGTCAGCATCTTGTGCACGTAGCTCTGGTGCCCGGTGTCGAAGATCATCGGGTCGCGCGGCGACTCGAAGACCCGGTGCATTGCCAGAGTCAGCTCCACCACCCCCAGGTTGGGCCCGAGGTGTCCACCGGTCTGGCTGACGTGACTGATCAGGAACGAGCGAATCTCGGTGCACAAGGCCGTCAGCTGATCCGGGGACAGCTCCTGCAGGTCCTGGGGACCGGTGATTGAGCGCAGCAAGTCCGAGCGCCGTTGGGCTGACATGGCCCGATAGTACGAGGGAGGGCTGAGACCGTCCGGAGAGTGTGGCCAACGCCACGCCGCGCCGAGGTCACAACTTGGGCTTGAACGTGCCGCCGCGCAGAGCCTCCTCGATCAGGGCTACGGCCCGCCGGGTCCGGACCAGTCGGGCTGCCTGTTCCAGCCACGCCTGGCTGGCCTCCTCCAACACTCGAGGCTCGACGTAGTCCTGCAAGGCCGTCCGCGCCGCCGCGAGCCCGTCCTGCATGGCCCGGGCTTGACCGGTCACGAAGTGCGAGGCGAACTGGGCCAGCACCACCGGATGGTTCCGCAGCACCACGTAGGCTCGGAAGTCAGCGGGACAGCAGTCGAACAGGTACGCCACGGCGTCGGCCTCCCAATGAGGAGCGCCCGGCGGCCGCACCCGATCCGGCCAGCCGGGCGGGGCGTACGGGGTGGACATGCCGTCCATTGTATCGAATACGTGTTCTATTAACCAGCCGCTACGCTTGCCGCCGTGAGTGCCCCTGACGTCGTCTGCGCGATCGTGGCCGGCGAGTTGGACGCCGCGGTCGTCCTTCGGGACGACGAGGTGGTCGCGTTCCTTGACCACCGGCCGGTGTTCAAGGGCCACGTGCTCGTTTCGCCCGTACGCCACGTGGACAACCTGCTGGACCTGCCGACCGACCTGATGGCACCGGTGCTCACCGCGGCGCAGCGGGTGGCCTCGGCGCTCCGAGCAGCAGTGGGCGCCCAGGGCACCTTCGTCGCGGTCAACAACGTGGTCAGCCAGTCCGTCCCGCACCTGCACGTGCATGTCGTACCGCGGACCAAGGGTGACGGACTCCGGGGCTTCTTCTGGCCGCGGACTCGGTACGGCGACGGTGAGATGGCGGCGTACGCGCAGCTGATCCGGGACGCGCTGGAGTAGTGCCCTCCGCCAGGAATCCGCCACATATCTCCGCCGCCCCGGCGCCGCCTTGCGGCGTTCTCCTCGGTCGAGATACAACCCGGTATCCCTACCCTGTTCGCCGCAGTGGCCAGAGGTCGCTTCGCTCCCGCCCAAAACCCTCCCTCCTCGGCCTTGCGAGCCATCCACCGAGGCGACGGATCTAGGCACCGCATTCCTGACGGAGGGCGCGCTCAGCGGACCAGACCAAAGAACGCCCGTACCTCGCCGACGAACAGGTCCGGCTGCTCCCACGCCGCGAAGTGGCCGCCGCGGTCCAGCTCGTTCCAGTAGCGAATGTCGACAAAGCGCCGGGCGGCCCAGCGACGGGAGGGCCGCGGGTTCTCGTGCGCGAAGATCGAGCCGCCGGTGGGCACGGCCACCGAGTCGCCGGTGCCACTGGTGAAGATCTCCTGAACCTCGCGGATGCTCTCCCAGTAGAGCCGGGCGGCCGATGCGCCGGTGCCGGTCAACCAGTACAGCGTGATGTCGTCCAGCATCCGGTCGCGGTCGAGGGCTTGCTCCGGCAGGCCCTCGTGATCAGGCGAGGGGGACGACCTCCGTGGACCCCCGACGACCGAGGTGCAGTCGCTCCAGGTGCGGAACTTCTCCACGATCCAGGCGGCCAGGCCCGCTGGTGAGTCCACCAGCGAGTAACCGATGGTCTGCGGTTTGGTGGACTGCTCGGCCGAGTAGCCGTCTTCGCTGCGGTCGGCGTGCCGAAGTGCCTCCAGCGAGGCGTGCTCGGCCGGTGTCAGGTCCGCGAACGTCGCCGGGTCCGGCGCGGCCAGCGGCGGGGTGAGGTGCAGGCCGACCACCCGCTTCGGATGCTGCTGGCCGAGGCAGGTGCTGACGCTGCTCCCCCAGTCGCCGCCCGAGGCGCCGAACCGCGGGTAGCCCAGACGGGTCATCAGCTCGGCCCAGGCGTCGGCGATCCGGGCGATCCCCCAGCCGGGCGCGGTCGGTTTTCCGCTGAAGCCGAAGCCGGGCAGTGACGGCAGCACGAGATGGAACGCATCGGCCGCCGACCCTCCGTACGCGGGAGGGTCGGTGAGCGGACCGACCGCCGCCTCGAACTCCAGGATCGAGCCCGGCCAGCCATGGGTGAGCACCAGCGGCAGCGCGTTCGGATGGGGTGACCGGACGTGCACGAAGTGGATGGGCAGCCCGTCGATGGTGGTGCGGAAGTGGTCCAGCCGGTTGAGCCGCGCCTCGCAGGTCCGCCAGTCGTACGCCTCCGCCCAGTGCCGGCAGAGGTCCTGCAGGTAGGCCAGCGGGACACCCTGGGACCAGTCGTCGACGGTCTCGGCCTCCGGCCAGCGGGTTCGCCGCAGCCGCTCCCGCAGGTCGGCCAGGTCGGCGCCGGGCACCTCGATGCGGAAGGGCGTGATCTCGGTCACGCCGCTACGGCCCGGCCGCGATAGAGATAGCTGAACGGCTTCGGCCCGTCGCCGTACTCGGTAGTCAGCTCGACCATCTCGAGCCCCGCGGCGGTGACCAGGTCGTCGATCCGGCGGTCCAGCCGGCAGCCGCCGAGCACCCGGCTCTGCAGCGGTTGCAGCCGCCGCTGCCAGCGGCGCACCGACTCCTCCGGCGCCCGCCCGTGCTCGAGGAAGTGCAGCTTGCTGCCGGGCCGCAATACCCGCCGGATCTCGGCCAGGGCCGCCTCGACCTCGGGAACGGTGCACAGGGTGAAGGTGGAGACCACTGCGTCCACCGACGCGTCCGGCACCGGCAGCCGGGCGCCGTCCAAGCCGACCCGCTCGACCGGCGGCGTGCTCTTCCCGATCCGCGGCTGGGCCAGCTGCCAGGCCAGGTCGGACGGCTCGACGGCGAGCACCTGCTGCACGTCCGCCGGGTAGTGGCGCAGGTTGAGGCCGGAGCCGAAGCCGATCTCCAGCACCCGCCCGGAGAGCCCGGCCAGGGTGCGGGCGCGCCGGGCGTTGACCTCCGGCGTACGCAGCGCCCGGTCGACCACTCGCGGCAGCAGCCGATCAGTCCACAGGCCCATGCGCCGAACAGTAGTCAGTCCTCCGGCGGCGCCGCCGGTCAGTGTGGCTCAGGTCCGAACCGAACGGAAACGGGTAAGACCTCAGCAGTGCGACCTCAGGAGGCCCCGTGACCGAGTCCGAGAAGCTCACCGATCCCCGCGCGATGGACGACGAGGAGCTCGCCAATGAGCCCGATCCGCCCTCGCCCGCCGAGCCGTCGGACGGGCCGGAGGTGGTCGCCGAGGACGAGTATGCCGAGGGCGAGACCAGTGATCCAAAGGGCGCGCACCGGGACGCGCCGGCCGGCGAGGACTACGCGGGCAGCGGCTTCTAGCGTCCCCTTCCGGGGCACTGGTCAGGCTCGGAGAGAACGGTGCGCCCGGGTGCCGATGGACACCACATGGGCAGACATCAGGCTTCAGAGTTCGAAAGCCCACCCGGGCCGGGTTGGACCCTCAGACGGCGGTTTCGCGACCGTCCTCGACTACGAACGTGCCAGCCGTCATTGGCGCCGGCTCCAGCACCAGCGACACCACCCCGGCGGCGGTCAGCTCCGAGCTCAAGGTCTGGAACCCCGATGGCGTCGCCCCGGGCTCGAACAGCCGCTTGCCGTCGCCGAGGACGACCGGAAACACCAACAGCCGGTAGACGTCAACAAGTCCGGCGTCGTGCAGGGCGCGGACCAGCTGCCAGCTGCCGTGCACCTGCAGCTCCTGTCCCGGCTGCTCCTTGAGGTCCCGCACCCGGTCGAGCACCGAGTCCGCCAGCAGGGTGGTCTTGTCCCAGGTCGCGGTCCGCTCGGTCAGCGTGGTCGAGGCGACGTACTTCGGATAGGTGTTCAGCACCGTGGCTACCCGGTTCTCCGGGTCGCTCACCTGCGACCAGTACGGCTGCATCATCGAATAGGTGCTACGGCCGAGCAGGATCGCCTCGGCGTTCCGGAACCAGCCGTCCACGATCCGGCCGAAGTCCTCGTCGGCGTACGGGACCAGCCAGCCACCGGAACTGAAGCCGTTGCTGCGGTCCTCGTCGGGGGCGCCCGGCCCCTGCATCACCCCGTCGAGGGTCAGGAACTCGTGGACACTGAGCCGCATCGGCCGCTCACCTCCGCAGCAGCGACCGGAGGACGTACTGCATGATCCCGCCGTTGCGGTAGTAGTCCGCCTCGCCCGGGGTGTCGATCCGGACCAGGGCGTCGAACTGGACGTCCCCGGCGGTGACCGAGACGGTCCGGGGCGTGCTGCCCTCATTCAGGGCGGCCACGCCGGTGATCTCGAAGGTCTCCTCCCCGGTGAGCCCGAGTGACTCCGCGTTCTGGCCCTCCGGGAACTGCAGCGGCAGGACGCCCATCCCGATCAGGTTGGACCGGTGGATCCGCTCGTAGGACTCGGCGATGACCGCCTTGACCCCGAGCAGGGCCGTGCCCTTGGCCGCCCAGTCCCGCGACGAGCCGGAGCCATACTCCTTCCCGGCCAGGACGACCAGCGGGGTGCCGGCAGCCAAGTAGCGCTCGGAGGCCTCGTACACCGTCGTCACCGGGCCGTCCGCCTGGGTGAAGTCACGGGTGAACCCGCCCTCGGTGCCGGGGGCCAGCTGGTTGCGCAGCCGGATGTTGGCGAACGTGCCGCGGACGGTGACCGTGCGGGCCGACGGCCGCGAGTTCCAGGCCGTGGTCCGGATCGACACACCCGGCGAG